>CAZVVS010000240.1:0-7630 GCA_964630585.1 uncultured Gordonia sp. | reverse complement strand
CGGCCGCGCTCGGCCCGAGGTTGTCGACGATGATCGTGTAGGTCAGGATGTCGCCGGCGCGGACCTGCGCGTCGGGCTTGCCGAACTTCACCACACGCAAGTCGGCCTTGCTCAGCACCAGGTTCTTGGCCTGGGCTGCGTTGTTGGAGAGGATCTTGTCGGGGGGCGCGGCGGCGAACACCAGCGCTGTGTTGACGATCGCGGTGCCTGACGGCGTGTTCGGATCGACCTTGACGAAGATGTCGAAGCTGTGGCTCGCGCCGGCCGCCAGCGCGCCGATCTCGCAGCGCAGCGGGCTGTTCGCCGTTCGCGCCATCTGCCCGCGGATCTCGCCCGTGGGGTTCTGGCTGGTGTGGACGTTGACATAGAAGCCGGCCGGGTTCGCCAGCACGTTGCCCATGACGGCGATCTCGGGCGCGGTCAGGGTCCGCTTCACCACCAGCGGATGGGTCGCGTCGACGAGCGTCGGGGCCGTGAACAGGTCCAGCACGACCGGCCCGGTGGCGCCCGCCGCCGCCTGATGGATGTGCGCCCCGGTGACCGCCGAAGTCAAGTCGTTGACGAAGACCGAGTACTCGAGGACGCCTGCCGTCGTGTCGTACACGAAGCTTGCCAGGCCCATCGCGGTGTCGGGGCCGCTCGGGTCCGGGATCTCGGCGGCGGTGCCGAGCGCCGTGCGGAAGCCGACGACGTCGGAGGGCCGCGTGCACATCGCGGCGTTGGTGTCGACCTCGTAGCCGACCGCGTCCGGCAGCACGTCGTACAGCGTCACGCCGCTGGCGGCGCTCGGCCCGAGGTTCTCCACGGTCAGCGTGTACTTCTTCTGCTCGCCGGCGTTGACCTTCTCCGGCGCGCTGGTCTTGGTCAGCTTGAGGTCGGCCTGGGCGCAGACGTCGGTGCGCGAGCCGGCGTTGTTGTCGTCGGTGTCGGGATCCTTGGTGACGGCCGTCACCTTGACGCTGTTGTCCAGCTTCACGCACTGGTCGCCCTCGTCCGCGCCGACGATGTCCTCCGCGATGTCGGCCTGGATCAGGATCTGCACCTTGCGGCCGACGGCGACCTCGCCCAGTTCGCAGGTCACCAGGTCGCGGCCGCTGTCGGTGGACAGCGGGTTGACGCTGCACTTCTCGTCGGTCACCCCGACCACGTCGACCGAGGTGGCCGAGAGGCCGGCCGGCAGCGCGTCTTCCACGACCACGCCCCGCGCGACGGAGGGGCCGTGGTTCTCGACGTCGATGGTGTAGACCATCTTGTCGCCCGCGACCGCCGGGTCGGGGCTGTCGTTCTTGCGGATCGACAGGTCGGCCACGCCGATCACGTCGGTGCGGCTGCGGCTGAGGTTGTTGGCGTTGTCGGGGTCGATGCCGCCGCCGCCGACCGAGACCTCGTTCCACAGGATCGTCCCGTCGGCCACGTCGGCCGGCACGTGCACGAAGACATCGATCGCGACGGTGGCCCCAGCGGCCAGGCGGCCGAGGTTGCAGGTGACCACGGGCTGCCCCAGGGCGCCCTGGACCGTCGAGCAGGTTCCCTGGTCCGGTGATTTGCGGATGCGCGTGACCCGGATCTCCTTCGGCAGGCTGTCGGTGACGACGACGTTGTCGGCCGCGGAAGGACCGGCGTTGTGCACGGTCAGGCGGTAGTGGAAGCTCGACTCGCCCGCCGGATCGTCCGGATCGCCGCGCGAGCCGGCCGGGACCACGGTGTCGCCGTTGCCCTGCATGTCGCAGAAGTTGCCGGGCCAGTCGGCGCCGGGATCGCAGTCCGGCAGGTCGGTCTTCATCACGGAGAGATCCGCGACGTCGATGATCTCCCGCTCGACCACCGCCCGGTTGTTGCTGTAGTCGGGGTCGTTGAAGGACACCACGTCCGCGGCGTTGTTGAGGCTCTGCGCTTCGGCCGCGCGGACGCGCATCGTCAGCGTCCAGCGGCCGGGGTTCGGGAAGCCGTCGGCGGCGAGGACGCCCAGCGGCTCGGAGAGCGTGCAGTCGATGTCCAGGCTGGTGCGGACGCCCCTGACCAGCGGGTCGTCGATCGAGCCGCCGCCGCCGGTCGTACCGGGCTCGGTGAGGCAGCCGTCCATGTCGCGATCGCTCACGATATCGATCAGATCGAAGCTGCCGCTGCTGCGCAGCACGTCCTTGAGCGCCACGCCCGGGGCATGGCTCGGGCCGAGGTTGTCGACGATGACGGTGTAGGTCAGCACCCCGCCGGCGTGCACCTCACCGTCCGGCTTGGCGAACTTCAACACCCGCAGGTCGTTCGCGCACTGGATCTGCACGTCGGCCGTTGCGCTGGCCGGCGCCGCGTTCGGAGCCGTGGCGGTCGCCCGATTGGTCAGCGTGATGCCGCAGGCCGCATCCGGGAGCACGTAGACCACCACGTCCAGGGAAACCACCGCCCCCGGCGCCAGATCGCCGATCGGGCAGCCGGCGCCGAAGAGCCCGAGTCCGCAGCCGCGCGAGTCCAGGCGGTAGCTGACGCCGTCCGGCAAGTCGTCGACCAGCACCACGTCGGTGGCGGTCGACGGGCCTTCGTTCTGGACCCGGATGGTGTAGGTCAGGTTCCGGCCGGCGATCGGCAGGTATTCCGACACGGTCTTGCTCACGCGCAGCCGCGGCCGGCAGCCGACACCGGTCGTCGTACCCGCGCTGTTGGGCGAGGGATCCGGGTTCGGCTCGGCGGTCGTGCTGGTGACCGCGGCCTGGTTGACGAGGCTCGAACCACACTGGAGGTTCGGGTCCACCCGCACGCTCACGCTGATGCCGCGCACCGCCCCCGGCTCCAGCGTGCCCAGCTGGCAGGTCACCGAGCCCGGCGGCAGCGCCTGGCACAGGCCGGGCGCGTTGAGCACGCCCATGCTGACGACCGACACCCCCGCGGGCAGCTGATCCGTCACGACGACATCGTGCGCCGTCGACGAGCCATGGTTCGTGACGGTCAGCGTGTAATCCAGGTTCTCGCCCGCCGTGACCGGGTTCGGCCCGGCCGACTTGCTCAGGCCGAGGTCCGCCACGCCCACGATCCGGCTCTGGACCCGGGCGACGTTGTTGCGGTTGTTGGGGTCGAAGACCTGGCTCTGGACGAGGGCCTGGTTCGACAGCAGGGTGCCATGCCCGAGGCCGGGGTCGGACCGGACCTGGATGCTGATCGCCGCCTGGGCCCCGCTGGCCAAGTGGCCGAGGTTGCACAGGATCTGGGGATTGCCGGGCACCTGCTGGACCACCGTGCAGGCGGTGCCGGCCGGCGCGGTGATGTCGACCACCGACAGGCCGAGCGGCAGGTTGTCGATCACCTGGACGTTGTCCGCCGTCGACGGGCCGTGGTTGGTCACGCCGAGCGTGTAGCTGAACGCCTCACCGGCGATGAAGGGGCCGCCCGAGTCGGCCTTGGTGATGGCGAGGTCCGCCACGTCGGTGATCGCATGCTCCACCACGCCGCGGTTGTTGAAGGGGTTGGGGTCGGTCGACATCGCGGCGCCCGCGTCGGCCACATTGTTGACGCTTTGCGCCTCGTCGGCCCGCAGCTGGACCGTGACGTTCCAGCGGCCCGGGTTCGGGAAGCTGCCGTCGCCGTGCAGCACATCCAGCGGATTGGTGAGCTCGCAGTCGATCTCGAGCTGTTCGTGGATCGCCGTCCACACCGGCGGCTCGGTGACGCAGGTGGCGTCGCGGTCGGACTGGACGCCGATCAGGGTGAACTTGCCCGATGCGCGGACCAGGTCCTTGACGAAGACCTCGCGGGCCACGCTCGGACCGAGGTTGTCGACGACGACGGTGTAGGTCAGCACCTCGCCGGCGCGCACCGCGTCGTCCGGCTTGCCGAACTTCAGCACGCGCAGGTCGCTGACACAGTTCACGACCACGTCGCTCTTGGCGACGACCGGTTCGGCGGTGACGCTGCTGAAAGTGGCTGTGTTGGTCAGCACCGTCCGGCATGCAGCCACGGGCGCCAGCGCCACCGCGATGTCGAAGCGGATGGTCTCGCCCGGTGCCATGTCGCCCAGCTCGCAGCCAGCGCCGGTGAGATCGGCGCCGCAGCCGCGGGTATCGAAGAGGTAGCTGACGTTCGGGGGCAGCACGTCGACCACCGTCACGGCTTCGGCGACCGAGGGGCCGTCGTTGGTGACCGAGAGCGTGTAGACCAGGTCGCCACCGGCGACCGGTGCATAGGTCGAGGCGGTCTTCGTCGCGCGCAGGCGGGCGCGGCAGTCGACCGCGGTCGTGGCCGCCGCGCTGTTGGGCGCAGCATCGGGATCGGGTTCGTCGGTGCGGCTGGTGACGACCGCCTGGTTGGCGATGCCGGCGCCGCAGGGCGCCGCCGGGTCGACCTTGACCGTGATGACGATCTCGTCGGAAGTGCCCGCGGCCAACGTGCCGAGATCGCAGGTGACGAAGCCCGCCGGCAACGGCTGGCAGCTGCCGCGGCCGGAGAGCGTGGCCAGGCCGGTGACCTGCACGCCTTCCGGCAGGTCGTCGGTGACCACGACGCCCTGGGCATCCGAGGGCCCGTGGTTGCGGACGGCCAGGCGGTATTCGATGGTCTGGCCGGCGACCACCGGGTCCGGCGTGTCGGACTTGGTGATGCCCAGGTCCGCTTCGGCGACGATCACCGAGCGGGCGCGGGAAATGTTGTCGCTGTTGTCGGGGTCGAACACGTCGCTGATGACGCCGGCTTCGTTCCACAGGATGCTGCCGTCTGACATGTCGGCGGCGGCGCGCACCCGGATCGTGATGCTGCTGCTCGCGCCGCTCGCCAGGCTGCCGAGATTGCAGCGCAGCTCGGTATTGTCGCCGGTCTTCTGGACGGTGGCGCAGGAGCCGTTGCCGGGCTGCGACATGCTGACCAGGGTGAGGCCGAGCGGCAGGGTGTCGCGGACGACGACGTTGTCCGCGGTCGACGGTCCGTCGTTGACGACCGAGATCAGGTAGTCGAAGCTCGTGCCGGCCTTGAACGGATCGCCCGAGTCGGTCTTGGAGATCGAGAGATCGGCGACATCGGTGATGGCATGCTCGACCACCGCCCGGTTGTTGCGAGGATTGGGGTCGCGCGCCAGCGTGGCGCCGGTGTCGGCGACGTTGTTGATGCTCTGGGCTTCCCGGGCTTGAACCGAGACGGTGACGATCCATCGGCCGGGGTTCGGGAAGTTGCCGCTGGCCTGAACGACTTCCAGCGGATCGTTCAGGTTGCAGTCGATCTCGGCATGCTGGACGATGTTGGTCCAGACCGGCGGCTCGGTCGTGCAGACGGCGTCGCGGTCGGACTGGATGCCGAGGATCGTGAAGGTGCCGGAGGCCTGCATCACGTCCTTGAGGAAGACGCCCTGGGCCGCGCTCGGCCCGAGGTTGTCGACGATCACGGTGTAGGTCAGGACGTCGCCGGCACGGACGTTTCCGTCCGGCTTGCCGAATTTCAGCACCCGCAGGTCGCTCACGCAGTCGACGACGACGTCGCTGGTCGCGACGACGGTCGTGGCGGTGGGCGAGGTGAAGGTGGCGGTGTTGGTCAGCACGCTGCGGCAGGCCGCAGTCGGCGCCAGGGCCACCGCGACGTCGAAGCGGATCGTCTCGCCGGGCAACATGTCGCCCAGCTCGCAGCCCGCGCCGAAGAGCCCCGCGCCGCAGCCCCGGGTGTCGAAGAGGTAGCTCATCCCCGCGGGAAGCACGTCGACCACCGTCACGGCCTCGGCAACCGACGGACCGAGGTTGGTCACGCTGAGCGTGTACACGAGATCGCTGCCGGCGGCCGGCGCGTAGGTCGAGGCCGTCTTGGCGGCGCTGAGGCGCGCGCTGCACGCAACGGCGGTCGTCGCGCTCGCCGTGTTCGGCGAGGGGTCGGGGCTGGGCTCGGCGGTACTGCTCCGGGCGCCCGCGGTGTTGATCAGCGGCGCGCCGCAGGGCAGGTCCGGCGCCACCCGGGCCGAGATCACGATCGACTCGCTGGTGCCCGGCGCGAGCTGGTCGAACTGGCAGGTGACGAAGCCCGCCGGCAGCGGCCGGCAGACGCCGCGGCCGCTCTGCGTGCTGACGCCGACCACCTCGACGCCGCTCGGCATGTCGTCGCTGACGACGACGTCGCGGGCGAAGGAGGGGCCCTTGTTCTCGAGGAGCAGCCGATACTCCAGGGCCTGGCCGGCGACCACCGGGTCGGGCTCGTCGATCTTGCTCAGCTTGAGGTCGGCCTCGGCCACGATCGCCGAGCGTGCCCGGCTGACGTTGTCGCGGTTGCTCGGGTCGAAGACGGCGCTCGTGACCCGCGCCTCGTTCCAGAGGATCGCGCCATCGGCCATGGCGGGGTCGCTCTCGACCTCGATCGTGATCGTCCGACTCTCCTCGTCGGCCAGCGAGCCGAGGGCGCAGTGGACCTGGGTGTTGCCGGTGGTCTGCTGCACCGTGCTGCAGGAGCCGGCGCCGGGTTGGCTGACGCCGATCACCGTCAACCCGAGCGGCAGCGTATCGTCGACGACGACGTTGTCCGCGGTGCTCGGACCGTTGTTGTCCACGGTGATCAGGTATTTGAAGCGCGTGCCGGCCTTGAACGGATCGCCCGAGTCGGTCTTGGAGATCGAGAGATCGGCGACATCGGTGATGGCATGCTCGACCACCGCCCGGTTGTTGGCGGGGTTGGGATCGCGCGCGAGCACGGCGCCGGCGTCGGCGACGTTGTTGATGCTCTGCGCCTCGCGGGCCCGGAGCGACATCGTCACCATCCACCGGCCGGGGTTCGGGAAGTTGCCGCTGGCCTCGACGACCTCGAGCGGATCGCTCAGCGTGCAGTCGATCTCGGCGCGCTGGCTGATCTTGTCCCAACTCGTCGGCTCGGTCGTGCAGAGCGCGTCGCGGTCGGACTGGATGCCGAGCAGGTCGAAGCTGCCGGAAGCCTGGATGACATCCTTGAGGAAGACGCCCCGGGCCACGCTGGGGCCAAGATTGTCGACGATCACGGTGTAGGTCAGGATGTCGCCGGCGCGGACGCTCTCGTCCGGCTTGCCGAACTTGAGCACGCGCAGGTCGCTGATGCAGTTGACGACCACGTCGCTCTTCGCGACGACCGAAGCTGCGCTGGGCGAGGTCACCACGGCGGTGTTGGTCAGCACGGTGCGGCAGGGTGCGAGCGAGGAGACCGCGACCACGACGTCGAAGCTGACCGTCTGGCCGGGCGGCAGGTCGGCGATCTCGCAACCGCCGCCGACGAGGTCGTCGCCGCAGCCCTGGGTGTCGAAGAGGTAGCTCATGCCCGGCGGCAGGATGTCCTTGACCGTCACCGCTTCGGCGACCGAGGGGCCGAGGTTGGTGACGGAGATGGTGTAGACCAGGTCGTCGCCGGCGACCGGGGCATAGGTCGACGGCGTCTTGGTGACCTTCAGCCGCGCCAGGCAGTCGACATCCGTCTTGCGGCTGTCGGCGTTCGGCGAGGGATCGGGGTTCGGCTCGTCGGTGGCACTCGTGGCTGAGGCGGTGTTGATCAGGTCGGTGCCGCAAGGCACGTCGGGATTGACCCGGGCGACGATCACGATCGACTCACCCCCGCCGGCAGGCAGCGTGCCCATGTCACAGGTGATCGACCCCGGCGGCAGCGGCCGGCAGATCGCCTGGCCGTCCAGGCTGGAGACATCGACCACCGTCAGGCC
>CAZVVS010000239.1:0-7633 GCA_964630585.1 uncultured Gordonia sp. | reverse complement strand
CGAGGTTCTCGACACGGTCGACCCAGATCCAGATCTCGACGACGACGACGATATCGACGACGCCCCCTACCCCGACGAGGACCACTATCTCGACGACGGTGACATCGACGATGGCCTTGATCTTGACCTCAACGACGACAGCGGGGACGAGTATGTCGAGAGCGGTGACGAGGACGAGCACGACTTTGACGACGACCTTGATGAGGACAACGTCCAACTCGACCTCTATGACGAGCTCGGTCTTGGTGAGGACGACGATGAGTTCGACGACGATGACTGGCTGATAATCACGTCCTCCGATTAGGTCTGAACCTGGGTATTCGATTCCCAGAAGGTGCACGGTGAGTTGAAACACCTGGTGTGGCGATTCACTTCTTCTTCCAAGGTGAGAAATGGGCCCACCGATGACCTCGACGATCCGTAGCTCCGATTCAGCCTTTGCCGTCGGCTGACGCCTTGGTCTCGGTGCCGGGCCATGATGGGCGGTCCGCGTCAGGGTGGCGCATGCACGAGGTGACGAAATGACAAGCGACCCAAACCCCGGTGAACAGGAGCCGGTTGTGGCTGTGACGCCCGGGATGGAGGAGCCTGAAGCCGGCGTCGATCCGGGCGCGTCGGGCGTCACGGAGTCGACACGGCCGCCGGCCTCGGACGGCGTTTCCCAGACAGCCGGGATCCGATACGTGGTGCAGCGGACGGGTTCTGGGCGCAATCTGGGGGAGATCACTTCGGAGACCGACGCGGGGCTCACGGTGGTGATCAGCGGGTCCACGTTCCAGTGGGAAAGGCTGCCCAACAGCGTGCACGAAGTGGCCGAGGGGAGCTTGGAGCTGGACTCATTCCTCGGTCCTCAGGCGGTTCGTGACGCTTTTGAACAGCAGCCCGCTGATGTGGTGGCCCGTCTGCTCAAGGACCGGCTACTGCCGTTGGAGGCGGGGGACATACAGAGGACCCTCGAGGCGTTCGAGATTCTTCCCGCTGGCGAGGCCAAAGCGAGGTGGAAGGACCTGCAGAAGTCGCTCGTCAAGCACCCGAACATCCGGCGTGAGGGCAAGCCGGTGACGTACGCGTGGAGCGACGAACCGGTGGTCCGGGCGGTGGTCGAAAAGACCGAGCGGTCGGTCGCCGATCTGATCGATCTGGTGGCAAAGCCGACGGCGAAAGGTCGGGCGGACGCGATCCGCGAGCTGGCCGAGAAGGACGAACGGGGTGAGCTGTCTCCCACCCAGCGACAGGTCGCCGTAGCGCTCGGTGGCATCGAGGGAGATCGCGGCGCAGCGCTGGCAGGGCTGGACCTGGCGGAGGTGAGCGCGTCGGTCGCGCCGGCGGTGGTTCGCTCGGCCGCGGACAGCCGGCTGTGGCCAACGCTGTTGAGGTTCGCGGCTGATCAGCGTGCCTCTGTCTCGGCCGCTGCGGTCTCCGCCTTCGGGGAGGCCCCGCTCGAAGACCAGCGGGTAGCGCTCGTCGATTGGTTCTCCGCAGCCCAGCGGGACCTGACCGCTCCGGGCGGACAGGCCACCCAGGCGGTGCAGCGGTGGCTAAGGGTGGCCCAGGCACTCATGCCCCTCGAGCCCGATGCCACCGTCGGTCGCGCCGTCTTGTCACTGGCCATCGCGGTCGCTGACGGGTACTTCGCGCAGGAGGTCCGTGTCCTGCTCGTGGAGGAACTGTTGGCGCTCCTGGCTGCTCACGGTGCCAATCCTGGGACCCTGGTTTCCGCGGTGCCGCAAGACCGGCGACAGGTGGAGGCATTCCACCAGCTGCTCCGTAACTCAACCGGCGCTCGCCAATCTGGCCGGGTGTTCTGGTATCGCGTCGCGCTGCGTTCCAACCACGTCGATATGTTCGAGCGGGACGGTTCGTTCAACCTGTTGGACCTAGATGGACTGAGCGAGCTGTTCGGCGATCCGGAGATGCAGGCTCTCCTCGGCAGCCGCGTCGCCATGGGTGTCGAGACCCGGTTGCGGACCCTGGTGGATCTGGCCCCGCTTCCTGACCTCCTCGCGTTCATCGAAGGTGTCCCCGGTGTGCTCGCAGGTCAGATCCGTCCTGACCGCCTCGCCGAGCGTCTTGGGGTGGAGCTCGAGTCCGATTCGCTCCTGAGCAAAGCCCTGGCCAAGTTCGCGGCACAACAGGCGGGCCAACTGGAGAGCCGGTTGCGGGCCGAGATGGCCGAGGACCTGGAAGAACACGGACTCCGGCTCCAGGCCGCCAACGATCGGCTCGCAGTCCTCGAAGCGGACCTGGCTGCGCAGAAGGCCGCCCGTACCGAAGCCGAGAACAGGATCGTGCAGCTCTCCAGGCAATCGCGGGAGGCCGCCAGCCACGGGCTCGAGCAGGCCCGGTTGGACGCCCTGCGGGCGGTGGCCAGCATCGTGGAAGACCTTCGGCGCGTCGCTGCTGGTCCTGATGACGGGGTGTTGTCGGCGTCCGATCTCCATCTCGCCGCTTCTACCCAGGCCCAGGTGCTGGGGGTGGGAACCCTCGAGCAGGCCGGTGACACGGTTCCCTTCGACCCCACGCGTCATCGCCTCATCGATCAGGCGCGGCCCCAAGATGGCACGCCTCAGGTCCGGGTCATCGAACCTACCTACGCGGTGCGGACGGGAGACAGTGTCACGGTGCTGCGGTATGGAAGGGTGACCGGTTCTTGATGAGGAGTGCAGTGCATGGGTGAGGCAACCGTGGGGATCGACTTCGGTACCTCGACCACCTTGGTTGCGGTCAGGCCCGAGGGCGGTCATGAGACGGTGCTCGCCCTGGGCGAATCGAACCTGTGGGTACCCAGCGTGGTGGAGGTGACCCCGGGCGGACATCTGGTGGGTGAGGTGGCCGAGGCGGGCCACCCCGACCGGGTACTCCGCTCCATCAAACGCTCGATCACCCAGGAGCAGGACGAGGTTCAGCTTCCCGACGGCTCGGCGGCCAAGGTCGACGAGGTCGTGAGTTCGATCCTGGCGGAGTCGGTGGCCCGCGCCCGGTCCCTTGGGCACGATCTCACGTCCATGCGGGTACAAATGGGGTGCCCGGCCATCTGGCGTCAGCCTCAACGTGAGCGGTTGGCTCGGATCGCCTCCGGTCTCGGCCTCGATGTCGACACGCCCGACATCGTCGACGAGCCGATCGCGGCGGGGATCGCATGGGTGGAGCACCAGTGGGCCACCACCGGTAGTCGGCCGCGGGGGCGGGTGCTGGTGTTCGACAGCGGTGGCGGCACGCTCGACATCGCTTTGCTGTTGGTGGGTGGGGAGGATGAGCCGGAGATCACGGTGCTCTCCGTCGCCGGTCTAGATGAGGCGGGTGACGCGGTCGACGATGCCATCGCCGCCGATCTGGCGGCCGTCTCACCGGATCTGGCGGACCGCCACCTCCACACCCGGGCTGTGACTATGGCGGCCCGGGAGCTCAAGGAGCGGCTGAGCTTCGCTGAGGAGCAGACCGTGCTGGTCACCGGCGAGCCTCCCTTGGCCGCCTCCTACCGGCGTGCCGAGCTGGAGCAGCAGATCGACCCGCAGGTCCAGCGGGCGACCCGGCTGGCCCAGGCCGCAGTGCGGGCAGGGCGCGCCCGTGAGTTGTTCCAACAGGATGGCCCCACCAGCATCCGCCAACAGCCATGGGAGGAGTTGGCTGGCTCCGTCGACTACGTCCTCCTGTCGGGTGGTACCTCGGCCATTCCGGCGATGCAGCGGGCCCTGGCCGGGCTGTTCCCCAAGGCCGAGGTGCTCGCCGACCATGGTGTGAGCTCCACGCAAGCGTCGGTGGTCTCCGGCCTCTCCTACGCCGACACGTACGGGCGGTTGAACCTGCCCCGGCCCGCGCTCACCTTCTCGGTGGTGTTCAGGGGCATCGAGCGCGCCAGCGGCCAGACCGTGACCTTGGAGGAGCAGGTGCTGTACCCGGCCTACGAGCCATTGTTCACGCCGGCCCAGGTCATGCGGGGAGAGACGGCACTGGGCTTCGAACGGCCCTTCTCCTATCCCGCCGAGTTGCGGGGTCCGGTGGAGGCGGTGCTGGTGTGTCGTGCCGTTGACCGAGCCGCCACGCCGATTCACTTCCGGGTGGGTGCGGAGCAATTCCGGGGTGTCCCCGTGCAGATGCAGCCGGGCTCAGAGGGAATGTTCAAGCTCTACGTGGACGGGCGGATCCTGTGGACGGGTAACCGGGCCGGCGGTGCCCGACTGGTGCACACGGTCGAGCGGTGGCCCACGCTGCGGGGTGCCCGTCACGACTGGGAGCTGGAGATGACACCGGAGGAAGATTCTGCCTGGAGCTATCGCGACGACAACTGGTGGCAGTTCCGCTAGCCGCGTGGTTCGCCCGTCCCTGCCACGAGGGTGAGCGCCACCGTCCTGGTGGTCACCGACAGGTTCCGGCCCTCGTCGAGTTTGGCGATCGCCACATCCCGCGCCACCTCGAGGTTGGCGATCCGGCCCCGGTACATGCGTTTGATCGACTCGTCGCGGCCGTCCTGAACAAGCCCGGCCAACGTGTCGCGGGCCCGCCGGATCTTGAGGTCGTAGCCCAGGCTCTTGGTGGCCACCTGGGCGTCGACGAGGGCCTCATTCTCGGCGGACCGCTGCGCTCGTAGCTCGCTTCGCATAGCGGCCTCGGCGGCGTCGATCACTTCGAAGGCTTCGGTTGCCCCGTCCTTGGATAGCGGCCCGGGGTCGTGTACGTTGCCGGTGGCGATGGCGGCGAGGAGCGCGTCGCCGACCTGGTCGTGACGGCTCTGGTCGTCGAGATCGACGGCGATGCAGGCCAGCTCGAGGCGGGGCCGCAGACCACTGGTGGTCACCAGGTACAGGGCCGCCAGGTAGCGGCCCGCCGGTGCGGACCCCAGCTGAACGCGCCCGAACGGCAGACTGTCATGAGAGTCCAGCTTCAATGCGGCCTGCACCAGGGGATGACGCAACGTCACCAGATCGAGGTCGCGGTGACTGGCCAGATCGGCGTCGAACGTGAGGTAGACGCTCGTGCCAGTCCGGAGCTTGGCGGCCAGGTTTGTACCGCCGCGCATGCCCGGGTGCTGGCCTCGCACCGCTCCCACCGCCTGGGCGAGCGCCTTGTCGCTTCGGAGTTCGACGATGCCGGTGGTTGAGGTGCGGCTCAGGTGTCCGTCGGTCCGGTCGACCAGATCCCGCACCAGCCGTTCCAGCTCGCTGGGGCCCACGAAACGGCCACGCTCGTTGCGATCCCGTTCGAACCCGTCGATCAGCAGCTGGTCGATGCCAGCCAGTTGATCGCGTGCCTCCTCCAGGTTGTCCAACTCCCGTTTGCGGGTTTCGACGGCGACCGCCACGGCTTCGACCCGGCGCTGGCGTTCCTTGTCGGAGAGCTTCCCGTCGAGCACGACCCGGCCGACGTCGGCGAATTCCTGCTGGAGGATTGGTTCCAGGTCGCCGATCGACTCCTTGAAGATGTTGATGCGGTCGTAGAGACGTTCGAAGATGTCGGTCTCGATAGTGCCCGGTACGTGGAAGTTGAAGATGTAGATCTTCTCGTGCTTCTGACCGAACCGGTCCAGGCGTCCGATCCGCTGCTCGACGCGCATCGGGTTCCACGGCAGGTCGTAGTTCACGAGCACATTGCAGAACTCGAAGTCCAGACCTTCGCTACCCACCTCGCTCAGCAACAAGATGTCGTAGCGGCCGTCGCGGAAGTCATCCATGATCCGCTGGCGATCAGCCATCTTCACACCGCCATGCATCACCCCGACCCGATAGTGGGGGCTGAGCTGTCGGCTCAGGTAGGCGATGGTGCGCCGGAAGAACGAGAACACCATCACGGGCCCTTGTCCGTTGCCGACCACCCGCTTCAGCTCCTTCTCGAAGCGGTCGTACTTGGTGTCGACACCATCGAGGCGGTTCAGGAGGCGGCTCAGCTCCCGCTCCAGGTCGGTCAGCGAGCGGTTCTCCTCCTCGGCGCTGGTGACCGAGAAGTCCCTGGTGGGCAGGCCGGTGTCGCCGGTCAGATCGATCTGCTCGAGGGCCTCGGCATCTTGGGCGTCGTCGCCTTCGGCGACGTGGGTGAGCTTGGTCCGCAGAAGCTCCACCATTGCGGGTATGCAGCTGGCGGCCTGGCGGAGGGGCATGACGGTGGCGAAACCCACCACGCCGTTGTTGGCCAGGGCCTGGCGGGTCGCCCATTCCTTCACCGTCAGGTAGAAGTTGGCTTCGTCATCGGACCATCTCACGTCGATGGTCCGGGGCGACCTGGTGGCCTTGGCGTCGGGGACGTCCACCTTGCGGGTACGGGACAGGATCGACGACAACACGTTCAGCTCGCCGAGCATGTGTTTCGCCGCTGCGACCTCCTCCCACGTCAGTGGTTCTCCGGCCCCCAGCAACGCGAGCAGCTTCTGGTACTCGGGCTTCTTGACCACGGTGGCGGCGAGGGGAAGTTGCTCGATCGCGGTCAGCTCCGGCAGTAGTTGGCCGGGGTCGTCCCTCGAATCGAGGAGCCGCGACGCCACGGAGTTTAGGTGGCGGTTGGGGAGGAGCTGCTCGGCGAAGAGGTCGGGACTCGGGAACTGCTCCGGACTCAACAGATTGACAAGGTTGAAGAGGTCGTCACGTCCGAGGTTCACCGGTGTGGCCGACAGGAAGATCAATACGTCGGCCCAGTCGGCGAGGAACTCGCCGAGGTCGAAGCTCCTCGTGCCGCGGTTGCGGAAGACGTGTGCCTCGTCGGCGATCACCAGGTCGAAGGCGGGCTGAACATCGACCAGGGCGGCCAGGAACCTGCTGGAGCGGAGCCGCTCCACCGACACAACGCCGAAGAACGGCCTCTGCTGATCGCCGGAGCGGAAGTGCGCGAGCATCTCCTCCATTCCGAGGCGGTCGAGAATGGTGAGCGTGCGGTCGAATCGCCGCTGCATCTCGCTGCGCCACTTACCGACCAGGCTTGCCGGGCAGACCACCAGTACCCGCTGGGTTCCCACACGTTGGTCCAGCTCGTTCCACACCAGGCCGGCCTCGATGGTCTTGCCCAAGCCAACTTCATCGGCGATCAGGAGACGATCCTGGGAGCCGTTGATCAGCTTCAGGACCGGTTTGAACTGATACGGCCGGAACACCGTCTTGCTCGACAGGTACGAGTACACGGTGTCTGTGAGCGGGTTGGTTAGCTTCACTCGGGTGAGGGCCAGTGCGAGCTGGTCGGCGCTCACGGGGTCCCTGGCGAGCCAGGCGCGGGGGTCCGAAGCATCCACCGGTGCTGGCTCCAGGTCGGGTGCGTCGGTGTTTTCCACCACGCCGTCGGTGGCGAGTACCCGGTAATGCTCACCGTTCGCGTCCACGGTGACTTGTTGCACGGTGCCGGTTCGGTTGGTACCGGCGAAGCGAACGACGTCTCCCACCGCGAACCGGGTCGGGGCAGTGCACGCCTCGGCGCCCTTCCAGAGGAGGTCGAACCACCGGAACCCGTCCAACTCGGGGGCGCCCGGTGGCAGGTCCTCCAGCGCGTGTCCCCGCGCGTCGCCGGTCCAAGGCTCCGGGAACACGATGGCGTCCCAGCTTCCGTCACTGGCTAGCAGGAAGGCACCGGCCGGGAGCACGCCCGGGGGGATACCGGTGCGTCGGACGGTGGTCTCGGCCGGTAGGGCTAGGTCATGGTCACCGACCAGCAGTACTCG
>CAZVVS010000238.1:0-7635 GCA_964630585.1 uncultured Gordonia sp. | reverse complement strand
GTGCTTCTTTTGTGCACTTTCTGAGACATTCCAAACGGGGATCAATGGATCACGACGGTCAGCGCCGTCGTCAAACCGGCCGCCGCCACCCGGTGTGCCGCCGCGGAACCCATCGCCAACAGCACCGGCGACCCGTCGTCGCCGCGCTGGGAGCCGCGCGCGGTCGTGCCCAGCGCCACGACGGCGCCCGACGCGACGACCACCGGCGGTTCCGTCGGGCCACCCTTGGTGAGTACGTCGACGACGTCGCCGGGCACCAGCAGGTCGGCGGTGCCGCGCTCGGCGAGGTGCACCGGGACGAGTCGTGCCCCGGGAAGGCCCGTGAGCCGGCGAGGCAGCCGCGGCCCGAGGAGCCGCGTATCGGTGAGGACTTCGTGCCGTCGGACGGCCCCGGTGACGGTCCGCCCGCGGGCATCGGCCGACAGCCGCAGCGCACCGTCGGGAACCGTCTCGGCGGGCACCCGGATCACCGTGACATCGGCGGCTGTCAACGGGGTGCCCGGCCGCAGGTCGCGAACTGCGGCGACCACCGCCGTGCCCGGTGCGGCTCGCTGATCGGCGAAGAACACCGTCACCGCGGCGAGGATCAGGACCGCTGCGACGCTGCGCCGCACCAGCATCGATCGGGCCCACCCGGGCCGGAGCAGGCGCCGGAACCGGTCGCGTGTGCGGGGTGCGAGCTCGTGGCCGCGGAAGCGGGGTGACATGTCGCCGAAGCTACTGCGCGCCGGCAGTAGGACCGCACGATTGTGCGTCGAACCGGGCGGTGCCTGTGGATAGCTGAGAACTGTGGATAACCCGTACCCGGCCCCGTCTGGCACTCGGAATTAACGAGTGCCAGCGTCGGTTAGAATCTATGACGACTGGAGGTTTTCACCGTGCCCACTTACTCCTATGCCTGTACCGAGTGCGACAACAAGTTCGACATCGTGCAGTCCTTCTCCGACGACTCGCTGACCGAGTGCCCCGCGTGCGAGGGCCGGCTGCGCAAGCTGTTCAACAGCGTCGGGATCGTCTTCAAGGGCAGTGGCTTCTACCGCACCGATTCCCGCTCGGGCTCGGTGTCCGCGTCGGGCGACTCGAGTTCGTCCAGCGACTCCGGGGCGTCGGATTCGGCTGGCTCGAGCACGTCGTCGGCGTCGAAGGAGGCGTCCTCGACCAAGGAGTCCACCAAGGCCGCCGCCCCCGCTGCCACACCCTGACGGACCGCGTTACGGGCGGAACTGCCTGAAACCGGCTTCCGGGGTCAACGCCCAATCCATCGGGACGTCGGTCGCTTCGACGGGGAGTTCGTCGAGCACCTCATCGTCGTAGACGATCCCGATTCGTACGGCACTCGATGCGCCGAGGCTGCGGTCGTAGTAGCCGGCGCCCCGTCCGAGCCGAGATCCGTCGCGCGACAATGCGAGCGCGGGGATGAAGACGACGGACGCCTGTGCCAGCGCTCGAGGTCCGAGGATCTCCGAGTCCGGCTCGACCAGCCCCCACCGCCGATCCTCCAGATCCACCCCTGGGGTGTACACCGCCCAGTGCAGCGGCTGCGGATCACCGTCGGGAACCACCGGCACGATTGTCCGGAAACCTTGGTCGACGAGGGCGTCGAGCATCGCGTCGGACCCCGGTTCGCTGCCGATCGGCAGGTAGCACCCGATGGTGCCGCCCGATCGCACCGGGACGGGAAGGTGGTACATCCACTCGGCGAGGTTGGCCGCGGCACTCTCGACGTCGAAAACCGACAAGCTCTCGCGCTTGGCGCGCAGGCGGGCTCGCAGCTCGTTCTTGGTCATCCACCACTCCCGCGGTTGTCGGGCGCAGCGACGCGCCGAATACAGTGTAGAGCTATGACCTCCACGGATACCGGCAGCGCGGCCGCTCCGCCCATTCCCCGCACGGCGGTCGTGCCGGCTGCCGGGCTGGGCACGCGCTTCCTGCCCGCGACGAAGACGGTGCCCAAGGAACTGCTTCCCGTCGTCGATACGCCCGGCATCGAATTGGTCGCAGAGGAGGCCAAATCGGCCGGCGCGCACCGGCTGTTGATCATCACCTCGCCGGGCAAGGACGGCGTCGTCGCGCACTTCGTCGAAGACCTGGTGCTCGAGAACACGCTCGCCAAGCGCGGCAAGGCGGCGATGCTCGCCAAAGTGCGCAAGGCCCCCAACCTGCTTGAGGTCGCGTCGGTCGTCCAGGAGAAGCCGCTGGGCCTCGGCCACGCGATCGGGTGCGTGGAGGACTACCTCGCCGACGACGAGGACGCCGTGGCGGTGCTCTTGCCCGACGACCTCGTGCTGCCCGGCGGTGTGCTCGAGACGATGGCCCGGGTGCGTGAACGCCGCGGCGGATCGGTGCTGTGTGCGATCGAGGTTCCCGACGATCAGTTGTCGGCGTACGGGATCTTCGACGTCGAGACGGTGCCCGACGCATCCAACCCCGACGTGCTGCGGGTCCGCGGGATGGTGGAGAAACCCCAGCCCGCCGACGCCCCGTCGAACTTCGCCGCCGCCGGCCGCTACATCTTGGACCGCAAGATCTTCGATGCGCTGCGGCGCATCACCCCCGGCGCAGGTGGCGAGCTTCAACTCACCGACGCAATCGCCCTGCTCATCGCCGATGGGGAGCCCGTCCACGTCGTCGTCCACCGTGGTACGCGTCATGACCTGGGCAACCCCGGCGGTTACCTGAAGGCCGCCGTCGACTTTGCGCTCGACCGCGACGACTACGGCCCGGACCTGCGCGAGTGGCTCGTCGCCCGTCTCGAATTGGAGCAGTGACCGCGGGGGATCCAGGGTGTGTCGTACGCGGCGTGTCTTTGCCCGGCGTGGCACCCCGAAAGGGCTGACGGGTCGCGTTAGAGTCGGTCTGCCATAGCAACGCCCGTTCAATGGCTGTTGTCTGTTTTGGACCGCTGGTCCCACCAACAAGGAGGCGTGATGCGGTCTGTCGATGAACACCTGGCGCGGGTCACCGCGTCGGCGGTGGTTCCGCGGCCGGTGAAGATCGCGATCTCCGAGGCCCAGGGCCTCATGTGCGCCGAGGAAGTCCTCACCGAGCGCCCCCTCCCCGGGTTCGATCAGGCCGCCGTCGACGGTTATGCCGTGCGGGCGGTGGACGTCGCGCTCGCCGGAGTCGTGGCACCCGGGGCCGACGAGGAGTTCGACGCGGGGGAGGCCGAGCTCGACGCTCTCGTCGAGGGCGATCCCATTGCGGTGTACTTGCCCGTCGTCGGCGACGTCGAGCCCGGCTCGCGCACGCCCATCCGATTGCAGCCGCGCCAAGCAGTGCGGGTCGAAACAGGTGCGCCGATGCCGACACTCGCCGATTCGGTGGTGCCGCTGCGCTGGACCGACGGCGGCGAGAAGAAGGTGCGCGTCGCGCATGGCGTGGACAGCGGTTCCTACGTGCGGCGCACCGGTGACGACGTACAACCCGGCGACGTGGCGGTGCGCGCCAGCGAGATCATCGGGCCGGCACAGGTCGGTCTGCTCGCCGCGGTCGGGCGGTCGCGGGTGTTGGTGCACCCCCGTCCCCGGTTGTCGGTGATCGCCGTCGGATCCGAGCTGGTCGATATCGACCGGGTGCCCGGGGCTGGCCAGGTCTACGACGTGAACAGCTATGCGCTGGCCGCCGCCGCCCGTGATGCGGGGGCCGACGTCAACCGCGTGGGCATTGCCGAGCGCGACCAGGCGAAGCTGCGCGAGGTCGTGGAGGCCCAACTCATCCGATCGGAGATAGTGGTGCTCTGCGGTGCCGTCGGCGGCTCATCGTCGAAGGCGATCGCCGCGGCGCTCGAAGACCTCGGCGACTTGGAGATCTCGCGGATCGCCATGCACCCCGGGTCCGTGCAGGGCTTCGGGCGGCTCGGCCGCGACGAGGTGCCCACCTTCCTGCTGCCGGCGAACCCGGTGTCGGCGCTCGTCACGTTCGAGGTGATGGTCCGGCCGCTGATCCGCATCGCCTTGGGCAAGCGGGAGCCGCTGCGCCGCGTCATCCGGGCGCGCACGATCGGGCCGATCGCCTCCGTCGAGGGCCGCACCGGCTACCTGCGTGGACAGTTGATGCGCGAAGACCAGACCGGCGACTACATGGTGCAGGTGATCGGCGGGTCGACTACCGGGTCGTCGCATCTGCTCGCCGAACTCGCCGAGGCCAACTGCCTCGTCGTCGTCCCCTCCGAGGATGCCAAGCTCGACCCCGGAGATGAGGTCGACGTCATGTTCCTCGCGCAGCGAGGGTAGCCCGCGATTACAGTTGGAGCCGTGTTCAGCTGGGGTACGAATTCGCGCGCACACCCGGGCTGGCCGGCACGTGTCGGACCGCTCGATGTTGCTACCGGCGGTGTGCTCCTGCGGCCGATCAAGCTGCGCGATGCCGCCGAGTGGAGCAGGTTGCGCATCCGTAATCAGGAACTGTTGCTGCCGTGGGAGCCGACCGGCGAGGCCAACTGGGTCGCGCGTCACCATCGCGGTAACTGGCCGGGGCTGTACTCGGTGCTCAAGGCCGAGGCCAGGCGCGGGGTTCTGCTGCCGTTCGTGATCGAGGTCGACGGCGCCTACGTCGGCCAGCTCACCATCGGGAACCTTCAGCGCGGTGCCGTGCGCAGCGCATGGATCGGGTACTGGGTCGACAAGGAGTGGACCGGTCAGGGGATCGCGACGGCCGCCGTCGCGCTTGGCGTCGACCATGCATTCGGCCCGGTCGGCCTGCACCGGTTGGAGGCGACGGTGCAGCCGACCAACGCCGCGTCGCGCACCGTGCTGACCAAGGTCGGGTTCCGCCACGAAGGCCTCCTTAAGCGGTACATGGACGTCGACGGTCGTTGGCGCGACCACGACCTGTTCGCGATGACGACCGAAGAAGTGGCAAGCAGCGCCAGCGAGACGCTGGTCCGGGCGGGAAGGGCACATTTCCGATGAGCGCACTGGAGATCACGGTCCGCGGGCGCGCCGAGCGGCAGTACCGTCCCGAGCAGGGCACCGTGATGCTTGCGGCGTCCTTCACCGAGCCCACCAGCGAATCCGCCCACACCAAGGCGCTGGCGCTGCAGAGCGAGGTCGTTGCGGAGTTGACCCGCCTCGACGAGACGGACGCGCTGAACACCTGGCACGCCAACGACATCCACGTCTTCGGACACCGACCGTGGGTCGACGGGAAGCAGTCGCGCAAGGTCGTCTACACGACGCGGATCGCGATGACCGCGGAGTTTCTGGACTTCGAGGCGCTGGCCGCCTTCCTCGTCGACTGGGCCGGCCGCGACGGGCTGACGGTCGGGCATATCGCCTGGGACGTCCGGGCGGAGAACCGCCGACGCTACGAGGTGGATGTGCGCCGCGAGGCGGTCCGCGATGCTGTCGCCAAGGCGCAGGCCTACGCCGACGCGGTGGGCCGGGGGACGGTCGTCGCGGTTGCTCTCGCCGATCCGGACATGTTGGGCACGGCGCCGAACGAGTCGGTGGGGCCGATGATGATGCGGGCGGCGGGCGCCGACATGGGGGCGGGGCCGACGCTGGAGTTGCGGCCCGACGACGTGGTCATCGCCGCCGCCGTCGATGCGCGGTTCACCGCGTCGGACTGACTGCCCCGAAGTCTGTCGACCGTTGAGGGTCAGGGGGAGGAATTCCCTCTGACCCCTGTTATTCAGCAGACTTCCGGGGCCCTCGGCGCGTCTGCGCGGCATTCACTCTCCACGGACCTAGATTGAGGTTGGGTACGTGTGACCAGAGTGAAAGAAGGAGAGTCGGATGCCGAATTCAGTGCTGTGGGTATGCCTCGTGGCGATCTGGCTGTTCGTCCTGATCCCGATGGTCATCCAGGGCCGCCCGGGCCTGCGCAAGTCCACGCCGGTCGCTGCGGCGACGCGAGTCCTCAAGCGCGGCGAGGATGCGGTGCGCCGTCGCCGCGGAGTCGGCAGCGGCGCTCACCCGCACGATCCCGACTACAAGCCCAAGGACAAGCACGCCCGCGCCACGGCGGCCAAGGTTGCTGCCGCAGAGAAGGCCAAGTCCGACGTTTCGTCGCTGGATTCGGCTGGGGCCAAGCCCTTGGTGGCCTCGGGGAAGAAGGTGGCGGAAGAGTCCGACGTGGCGAGTGCGCCGGTCGATCCGGCCCGCACGCCGGGCAAGGTGCCCGCTCGCAGTCGCGCGACCGTCCGGACCGTCGCGGCACGCATGCGCCGCGTCGTCAGCATCACGACGTCGGATCCGACCGCTGACGCCATCACGGAAGTGATCGACGTGGTCGACGGTGGGGCCGTCACCATCGTCGACGCCGAGATCGTCGAGGACGAGCGGGGCAAGAAGGGCAAGCGGACCGTCGAGGTGGCGCAGGTCGAGGTCATCGACGTCGAAATCACCGAGCACCTCGATGCCGACAACTCGCCGACGGAGAAGATCGAGCGGGTCGTGGCTGACGATTCGCCGACGGAGAAGATCGATCGTGTCGTCGCCGACGATTCACCGACGGAGCAGATCGACAAGGTTCGCTCGGGCGAGGAGCCGGCGACACTGTTCGACGTCGATGAGTTGGTCACCGCTTCGGACGAGGAAGAGTCGGACGAGGCAGGGGAGCCCGGCGACGAGGTCGTCGATGTTGAGGTCGAGGCCGTCGAGTCGGACGACTCGGAAACCGATGAGGCTGAAGCCGTCGAGGTCGAGGTTGCCGAGGCGGACGACGCCGAGACGTCCGAGTCCGACGTCGACGATGACGAGGTGGCCGAGACTGAGGACGTCGAAATCGACGAGGTCGAGGTAGAAGAAGCCGAGATCGACGAGGTCGAGGTCGACGAGGCCGCCTCCGACGATCTCGACGACGACGAAGTCGCTGAGTCGGTCGAGCCGTCGTGGGACGATGTCGATCCCAACGAGCTGACGCAGGTCATGCTGCGGCATCCAGGTCGCGGCGGGTACGACCCCGAGGTCGACCGTGTCCGACTGGAACTCAAGTACAAGGAGCGTCAGCGCGTCCTGTTGACGCTGGTCGTGGTCACGTTGCTGGCCATCGGTTCCGGGGTCCTGTTCTCGACGCCGGGTTGGATCGCCGCCGGTGTCGCCGGCTTCCTCCTCGTCGCGTACCTGGTGTTCTTGAGGCGTGCGGTGAAGAACGAGGGACAGATCCGGCAACGCCGCCTCGCTCGGCTCGAGCAGTCCCGGCGCGATGAGGTCGAGCGTCGTCGACGCGAGTTCGTCGAGCAGCCGGTCGCCAAAGCGGAACCCGCCCGACGCCCGCGGCTACGCCGGCCCAGCGGCATGCTCGTGGTGGAACTCGACGACGGGGATCCGATCTTCGACCACCTGCCGACGTATCACCCGCCGCGCATGATGCGCAACGACGACGATTACCGTCGGGCGGCGGTCTAGCCCTGCGAGGGGTCTGAGGTCTTCGGGGCCGGCTTCGTCGCAGCGGTCTTCGTGGGAGCTGCCTTCTTAGCCGGAGTGGATTTCTTGGCTGCGGTCTTCTTTACGGGGGTCTTCGCCGCGGTGGCTTTCGCTGGGCTGGCTTTAGCTGCTGTGGCCTTCTTGGCGGCAACGGCTTTCTTGGCCGGTGCCTTTGCTGCGGTGGTCTTCTTGGCGGTGGTCTTCTTGGCGGTGGTCTTCTTGGCGGTGGTCTTCTTGGCCGGAGTGGCCGGCGCGCCTGCGGCGATCG
>CAZVVS010000237.1:0-7686 GCA_964630585.1 uncultured Gordonia sp. | reverse complement strand
GGGATTCACTCCCGGCGGGCGGGGGGCTGGAACAGCCCCCCGAAAACAAAGACGGGCGGGGCGGCCACCACCGCTCATGCGGAAGGTGACCGGCCCGCCCGGGAGGGGCGGAAGGTGCGAGCGGTCAGGGTGCCGGCGCCTTGACCACGGCCGGCAACTCGACCTGGGTGGCCGTCTTCGTCTCCTTGGCCTCGGTGAACTTGACGACGATCTTCGAGGCCGGCTTCACCGCGAGCGCGTCGGCCGGCTCTCCGCCGCGAACGAAGCGCGTGCTCGGCGCGAACTGGATCGACTGCACCCGGCCGTCCGCGCCGCGCACCTCGACGTGCGCGGCATCCACCGCGGCGACCGTGCCCATCACCTTGTGCTCGTGGCCTTCGTGAGCGCGTGCCTCGAGCGTCACGAGCGTGGTGGCGAGCGCGGCAGTCCAGGCCAGGCGTGCAGAGTTCATCGATCCCCGCGCAGCGGCCGCGTGGCGCGGCCTCTTCGTGGTCTCCGTCCGACGCCCGTTTCGACGAACCGGGACCGGTGATTGTTCGATCCGCCGCGGCGGATCGTTCACGGTCCGCTCGGCGCGCCGCCGGCGACTTCGCCGTCGAGGAACGCACGGGTCTCCTCCTGGTCGGCCAGCTCGGTGGGCGTCTTTGGGTTGAGCCGCTCCATCTCGAGCAGCTCCTCGCGAGAGAGGCTCGGGAGGTGGCGGATGAAGTGCACCAGGTGCCAGGTCTCGTCGTCGCGGTCGGGCCCATCGCCACGCCAGCCCGGCATGCCCGTGAAGCGCACGCCGTTCTCGATGATGAAGAAGAGCTCGCCGTCGCTGAGCGCCTGGGTGGCCTCGAGCCGCATGTCGGGCGCCTTCGGATAGAGCCCCCGGCCGATCGGGGTGTCACCGCGGCCGTCGTTGCCGTGGCAGATGGCGCAGTGGTCCGCCCAGTGCGCGCGGCCCGCCGCGAGGGAGGAATCGGTCGGTGAAATTGGATTCACCGTACGCCGCAGGGCAATCGGGATCGCGAGGTGGCGCAGCCGCCTCGCCACCCATGCCTCGGCCGGCGACGGCTGGTCGCGGGCGCTGACTCCCCCTTTGATCGCGACCAGGAGCACCAGCCCGGCGATCCCCCCGAGCGCCGCAAACAGACCCGCCATTGCCCAGCCCAGGCGATTCATCGATCCGGTTTCCCCTTCCCCGACCCGCGCCGTCCCTGGCGCGCGTTCGCGTCCCGCTCATCCCCGCGCTGCGGCCTCGCCGCGGACGCCGCGCCTGATGGGGGCACCCGCCCTCGAACCGCCCGCGCGCATTTTCTTGACGCCTCGCAGCGCGTTGTCAGATAGTCGCACCTCTATCGTGGTTTGGTGGGCCTAAGTGGAATTACGACGCCTGCCGGACTCCATCGTTCCGGGTTCGCGCTGTCCGCATTTCGTAACCGTCACCAGAAGCCGTAAGAGGGGGGATTCATGATGGACCACCGTAGAAGCGGGGCGCGCAGGTCGCTTCGGCTCGTATGCGTCATCTCACTCGCGTCGTGGCTCGCGGGCACAGGGCTGGCGGCCGCCAGCACGACCTGTAGCGATGCACAGCTCGGCAGCCTCAAGGTCGCCGTCAACGACGCCGGAGTTCGGTGGCGCTCGAGCTACTCGGCGGCCGACCACTCGGCCTTCGTCACCGCGCGCGACGCGGCCATCGCCTACGCCACCGAGTGCCAGAACGAGCTCGGCGGCAACCTGACCGAGCTGCTCCGCGGCGCCGTCGCGATCCCGTACGCCGATCGGATCCCCAACGGCGAGAGCACGCGAGCTCCAGGCGACGAGGTCGACCTGCTGATCTCCCACGTGCCGAGCCAGATCAGCGGCAAAGCCGGCAACACGCTGATCTACTTCCTCCTCGTGGCGAACCAGGGCGCGACCGCGACCAACCCGTGTGTGACCAACGACCTGATCGCGGACGAAATCGGCTTCGCCATCAACCTCCAGGTCACGGGCTTCGACGATCCCACCTGGGGCAACGATTCGTGTAGCAACGGCGGTGGCGCAGTACCCAACGCCGACGATGGCTTCGTGTGCTGCCTCGGCGAGAACCTGGCGTCGTTTGTCCCCTATCGCTTCTGGTCGATCCGGGTGCAGGTGGACGCCACCGACGCGGCGACGATCGCCTCGGAGGCGAGCGTGGCGGCGGGCGAGTTCGAGGTGAACAACGGCAACAACACCGCCTCGGGCTCGATCCGGTTCACGGCCCAGGCGGGTGTGTCGATCACCTCGTCGGCCACGCCCTTCGCGGACCCCAACACCGGCGTCCAGTACATCAGCACGATCACGAACGAGGGGCCCAGCGTCGCCGAGAACATCGTCGCGAAGAATTTCGTGCCGAGCCAGGTCACCATCACGAGCTTCTCGGCCACCCAGGGCAGCTGCTCCAACTCACCAGGAACCAACACGGTGACCTGCAACATCGGCTCGCTCGCGCCCGGCGTGAGCAAGCAGATGACGGTGAACGGGCTCGTCGAGCTCGAGACCCCGGGCGGCACCATCCTGTTCGACGATACCCAGGTCACCACCAGCACCGAGGACCCCTTCGGCGGGGACAACACCGACTCCGCGACCACCACGGTCAACTCCGGCTTCGTCCACGGCCTGTCGCTGACCCAGGTGGGATCGCCCTCGGCCACCGCCGGTGACCAGGTCACGTACACCGCGACGATCAACAACACCGACCTCGAGACCGCGAACGAGGTGACGGTCCGCGAGTTCGCGCCGGCCGAGCTCGACATCGTCTCGATCACCTCGAGCCTCGGCGCCTGCAACCCCAATGGCACGACCGGACCGGTCTGCATCCTCGGCAGCATGGGCGGGCTCTCGCAGGCGACCGTCACGGTGGTCGGCAAGGTCCGCACCAACACACCGGGCGGCACGACCATCTACAACAGCATGCAGGTCACCAGCGACGCCTTCGAGACCAACAACGGCGACAACGTCGATACCGACGGAACCCTGATCGACGCCGCCACCAGCGGCCTCGCGGTCGGCATCAGCGGCCCGGCCACCGTCGTCGCGGGAACCCCGATCTCCTGGACCATCACCGTCGACAACGTCGGCACCGACCAGGCCACCAACGTCCAGCTCAAGGACGTCGTTCCGGCCGAGGTCGACCTCACCGGCTTCACCACCAACCAGGGCAACTGCGGCGCCACCGGCAACACCGTCACCTGCACGATCGGCACGGTGCCGTCCGGCGGCCAAGCCGTCATCGAGGTGGACGCCGTCGTGAAGCCGGGCGTCGCGAACGGCACCGTGTTGCTCAACAGCGCATCGGCCTCCGGCACGGTGTTCGAGTCCGACACCGCCGACAACTCCGCATCGGCGTTCACCGAGGTCGAGACCCAGGCCGACCTCTCGATCGACACCGTCGACTCGACCGATCCGGTCAACATCGACACGCCCTTCCGGTGGGTCAACACCATCACCAACGCCGGCCCGTCGGACGCCACGGGCGTCGTCCTCATCGACACCATCCCGCACCTCGTCGAGGAGCTGAAGGTGCGCGTGCTGCCGTCGGGCTGCGATCGCTTCGAGGAGACGATCAAGTGCTCGCTCGGCACCATCAAGGCCGGCCAGACGGTCACCATGAACGTCGAGCTCGAGGCCATGGTCAACGCCGGCCCCGCGATCAGCCACACCGTCGAGGTCAGCTCGCTCGCCGACGACCCCGACCTGACCTTCAACACCGACACCGAGACCACGACCCTGCAGGCGCCCGACATGATCGGCAGCTTCACCACCCTCTCGAGCGCCTGCGACGCGGCGCTCGCGGTCTGCCAGATCAAGGGCAAGTTCAAGGTCACCAACGCCGGCAACGCCAAGTCGGTGCAGAGCGCGCTGCGCTTCGTCTACTCGGCCAACACCACGCTCGGCTCGGGCGACCCGCAGCTCAAGAAGTTCACGGTCAACCAGCTCAAGCCCGGCGAGTCGCAGGAGTTCAAGTACAACCTGGTGTTCCCGATCAACCAGTTCGTGATCGCCCAGGTCGACTCGGCGAGCCAGATCCCCGAGACCAACGAGGCCAACAACCTCGCCCTCAAGGGACCGTTCCCGAAGCCGTGACCTGACCCGTAACAACCCGCCCGGGCACACCGACGGGCACCTGGCCGATGGCCAGGTGCCCGTTTTTCGTTGCGTACCCCCGCTCGTCTCCGCTGCCCGCCCTGC
This sequence comes from uncultured Gordonia sp., assembly GCA_964630585.1. GTDB lineage: Bacteria > Actinomycetota > Actinomycetes > Mycobacteriales > Mycobacteriaceae > Gordonia. Next base: position 3,489 of record CAZVVS010000237.1, on the reverse strand, counting down.
GGACTGGTTACGGGCGCTCTCCCCTGCGACGGCGTGGCGATGCCGACCGGTAACCGCGACGTCACCGCGGCGTGCCGCTCCGCTTCGCGCCCGGGGCAAGCCCCGGCGCCGACCGAAGCGCGCACTGCGGATTCACGGCCGATTCGGACGCCGTCGTTCCGTCTCGGACGGCTGGCTCGCTCGTTGCGTCGAACGCCGTTCGGTACTCGCCCGCGTCAGGCGGGCTGCTGCGAGCGCTGTGAGATCCGTCACCGCAGTCGAGGGAGGGGAAAACCATGAGCGAGGTACGCAGGAGGAATCTTCGCACGGTGTCGTTGCTGACCGCGTTGGCGCTCGCGTGGTGGGCGTTCAGCCCGTCCACCGCGGCGGCGCAGCCGCAGAGCTGCTCGCTCCCGGAGATGGAGGCTCTCGCGGCCCGTGTGGATGCCGCACGCGTCGCCTGGCGAACCGCCGCCAGCGCGGTCAGCCACCAGGCCCTGACCGACGCGCGCACGGCGCTGATCGCCTACGCACTTCGCTGTGACTCGCAGCTCGGCCGCGACGCATCGCGCGTGCTGGCTCGGTCGGTCTCGGTCCCGAGGCTCGAGCACCCCGATGGTGAGCCGGCCACACGCGCCCCCGGCGACTACCCGGACCTCTTCATCACCACCGTCCCGACGTCGATCAGCGGATCCGCTGGCACCACGCTCACGTACGCCCTGCTGATCACGGTCTACGAGAAGAACTCCACGACGCCCTGCATGGAGGACTTCGTGTTCGCCGACGAGCTCGGCGCCGGCGCGACGATATCGGGCTCCGAGGATCCGTCGTGGGCGAACGACGGGTGCGCCGGGGCCGGCCTGCCGGGCGCGGTGGGCGGCTTCTACTGCTGTCTCGGCGAGAACCTCCCGTACACGTTCCCGTCCACCTACTGGACGATCCGGGTCCAGGCCAGCGCGAACGACGAGGTGTCCCTCACCTCCGAGGCGTCGACCCATGGCGCGGACTTCGAGAGCAGCACCCTGAACAACACCAGCACCGCCTCGATCCGGTTCAGCGCGTCGAGCGGGCTCTCGATCGCCGCCAGCGGGCCAGCAGGAGTCGTGGCGGGCAGCCCGATCACTTGGACCTCGACGGTCAACAACGCGGGCCCCTCCACGGCCGAGGGCGTCGTGGTGAAGGACTTCGTCCCCAACGAGGTCGACATCACCGGCTTCTCGTCCTCCAGCGGGAGCTGCTCGAGCACGCCCGGCTCGCACACCGTCACCTGCAACCTCGGTGTCGTGGCCGCGGGCGGATCGCGCACGGTGACGGTGAGCGGCGTCGTGAAGCCGAGCGTCCCGGACGCCACCGTCATCTTCAACGACGTCCAGGTGTCGAGCGCCACCCAGGATCCCGACGACGGCGACGACATCGACGTCGTGGCCACCACCGTGGACGCCGGCACCAGCGGCCTCTCGCTGAGCCAGTCCGGCCCGGTGTCCGCGGACGCGGGTACCAACGTGTCGTACATGGCGACGATCGAGAACGTCGGCGGCACGCCTGCCAACGAGGTCGTGTTGCGGGTGTTCGCGCCGCCCGAGCTCGAGGTCGCGGCCTTCACCACTCCCGTCGGTGACTGCAACGTCGAGGCGGCCGGCGGTCCGTCGTGCAACCTCGGCACCATCCCGGCGGGCGCATCACGCAGCGTCCAGGTGATGGAGCGCATCCGCACGAGCACTGCGGACGGCACCGTGCTGTTCCACACCTCGCAGGTGTCGAGCGACGCGTTCGAGTCCTCGACCGCGGACAACCTCGACACCGACTCCACGCTGATCAACGGCGCCACCAGCGGGCTGACCGTGGCCGCAGTCGCGCCGCCCACCGCCGCCGCCGGCGCGCCGATCGCCTACACGCTGACCGTGACCAACGTGGGCCCGGACACCGCCACCGACGTGGAGCTCAAGGACGCCATCCCGAACGAGATCGTGCTGACCTCCATGACCGCGTCCCAGGGCGCCTGCAACGTCGGCGCGCTGACCCCGACGTGTACGCTCGGCAACCTGGCCCCGGCCGGCGGCGCAGCGACCGTGCTCGTGGGCGGCCTCGTCAAGGCGAGCGTCGCGGACGGAACGACGATCCTCAACTCGGCCACGGTGCAGTCGTCCGCATACGAGTCCGACGCCGGCGACAACACGGCGCTCGCCTCGACCACCGTGGACGCGCAGGCCGACCTCTCCATCGACACCGTCGACTCGACCGATCCGGTCAACATCGACACGCCCTTCCGGTGGGTCAACACCATCACCAACGCCGGCCCGTCGGACGCCACGGGCGTCGTCCTCATCGACACCATCCCGCACCTCGTCGAGGAGCTGAAGGTGCGCGTGCTGCCGTCGGGCTGCGATCGCTTCGAGGAGACGATCAAGTGCTCGCTCGGCACCATCAAGGCCGGCCAGACGGTCACCATGAACGTCGAGCTCGAGGCCATGGTCAACGCCGGCCCCGCGATCAGCCACACCGTCGAGGTCAGCTCGCTCGCCGACGACCCCGACCTGACCTTCAACACCGACACCGAGACCACGACCCTGCAGGCGCCCGACATGATCGGCAGCTTCACCACCCTCTCGAGCGCCTGCGACGCGGCGCTCGCGGTCTGCCAGATCAAGGGCAAGTTCAAGGTCACCAACGCCGGCAACGCCAAGTCGGTGCAGAGCGCGCTGCGCTTCGTCTACTCGGCCAACACCACGCTCGGCTCGGGCGACCCGCAGCTCAAGAAGTTCACGGTCAACCAGCTCAAGCCCGGCGAGTCGCAGGAGTTCAAGTACAACCTGGTGTTCCCGATCAACCAGTTCGTGATCGCCCAGGTCGACTCGGCGAGCCAGATCCCCGAGACCAACGAGGCCAACAACCTCGCCCTCAAGGGACCGTTCCCGAAGCCGTGACCTGACCCGTAACAACCCGCCCGGACACACCGACGGGCACCTGGCCGATGGCCAGGTGCCCGTTTTCTTTCGGATCGAGGGGAGCGCGCGGCGCGCGACCCGTCCGCCTCGCGCTACTCCGGGAGCGGGTACGCGAGCGGCACGGCCTGCTTGTTGAGGATCTCGTGGCCGCGGTCGTCGACGACGTGGAAGAACGTCTCCGGCTTGCAGAGGAAGTCGCTGACCCGGGTGTTGTCGGGCGAGAGGTCGATGAACACCCGGCCGTCGATCGCCGAGCCGTCGTCGAGGAGGAACCGCGCCCGCGCCGCCGCGGTGAAGTAGACCGACGGGTCCTCGTCGTTGACCTCCTCGCTCACCACCGTGACCCGCATGACCGAGGTGCGGGTCACGAGCACGATCCCTCCGTCGCGCGCCTGGAAGGGGAAGTACGGGCTCGGGTCGTTCAGGAACGCGAGCAGCCGGGTCCACAGAAACACCCCGGGCCCCTCCTGCGGGTAGAGGAACACGTGGCCGTCGAGCACGGTGCCGCCACGGAGCAACCGGGTCGCGCAGCCATAATGGGTCAAACAGCTCCCGTTGTTTGGAT
>CAZVVS010000236.1:0-7687 GCA_964630585.1 uncultured Gordonia sp. | reverse complement strand
ACTCACCTTCGCCGAGCGGCCGATGGTGCCGACATTCGATCTGCGCTGCGACAACTGCAACGGCTCGTCATCGCTGCCGTTCGAGATGACCTGCGTAGACCACCAGCCTCGTCGAATCATGGCACCCCTCGCCGCTGGCGATCGTGTCGCCATCGCCGTGCGGTGCGAGAACTGCAACGGCAAGGTCTGGCGTACTAGGCACATCTGTTGCGACTTCGATGACTTCTACTGGTACTCCGATACCCATGAACAGGCGGCAGCACTACGAGATAGCTATGTGGCTGAACCGCTCGGCAGTCATGTCCGCTCGTGCATTATTGACCACTGCCCCACCTGCCACGGCCTCGGCTCCCTGATCGTGGCGAGCGGCGTGGTGGCTGAGACACCCCTGGAGATCATCGACTCGACTGATGGCGGGGTCCGCTGCCTGGTCCACCTCACCGACGTGCAGCCGACCACCGAGCGGTGCCCTGCGTGCTGGCTGACGGTGGCCGAAGTCCTCGACCCCGACCGCGACGAGCCCGCCGAGCCGTGCCCACTGACCGACAGCGAGCCGTTCGACGATGGCTGGCGCGACCCGATTCCCGTGGCCTGCACGGGCGACGTGACGGAGGTGGCGTTGTGAGCTACGCCGCCGACACCACCGTCCCGGTCGAACGGTCCCGGGCCGAGCTACAGCGCACGTTGGAACGGTATGGCGCGACAGCGTTCGGCTACCTGTCTCAACAAGGCCAGGCGACCGTGATGTTCGAAGCGAACGGCCGGCGCATCCGATTCGACGTCCCGATGCCCGACCGCGCCGACCGTCGATTCACGCACCATTCTCGCGGGGCGCGCACGCCCTCGGCGGCGTTGGAGGCGTGGGAGCAGGCGTGCCGCCAGAAGTGGCGGGCGCTGAACCTCGTCGTGAAGGCCAAGCTGGAAGCCGTCGACGCCGGGATCTCCGAGTTCGAGGAGGAGTTCCTCGCCTGGATCTGCCTGCCGTCCGGCCAGACGATGGGCGACGTCGCGCGGCCGGCGATCGCTCACGCCTACGACACCGGCACGATGCCCGCACTGATGCCAGGTCGGCCGTGAGCGACTTCCGTCTCCCCGGCCATGCGATGACGCTCGGCGACTACTACCGCGCTGAGGCTGACGGGCGTCTCCCGAAGCCAGCCATCCGCCGTCACGCCACGAACACGGTGATCGTCCCTGACAAGCCGAAGCCCGGCACGGGCCGCAAGTCCGGCGCCGCCCAACGAGCCCAACGGAAGGAACAGCCATGACAGTGAGAAAGATGGAGTTCGAGGTGACGGGCTCCAACTTCGGGGCCCTCGAACAGGCCGCCGAGGAGACCATCCTCAAGGTCGGCGGTGAAGGATGGGTGATCGACGAGATCGGCGCCGAGCCCATCGCCTACGACAGCTTCGGCAACGTCCTCGCCTGGAAGGCCGACGTCGAGGCGCACCAGCCATGACCACCTCCGCATCGTTGACCGAATGGCGCGCAGCGTCGGCGAAGGTGATGTCCGAAGCCGAACTACAGCGCGAGGTGTGCCGGCTGGCGAAGATGTTCGGCTGGCGCTACCACCATTCGCGGCCCGCGGTCGACCGGTCGGGTCGCTGGTCCACCCCGATCTCCGGTGACAAAGGGCTGCCGGATCTGATCCTCGTGAACGAGAAGCTGCATCTGCTGTTGATGGTTGAACTGAAACGGCAGCGGGAGAAGCCGACCGAAGATCAGGTCGCCTGGTTGCGCGCCCTCGCCGCCGCCGGGGTGCAGGTGCGGGTGTGGCGGCCGATGGACCTACTCGACGGGACAGTGGAGCGCGCTCTGCGGGGTGATGTAGACCGACCGACCGCGGCCTGATAGGCTGATATGTCGTGAGGACGAAGAACACGGTGTACGTGTCGGTCGCGATGTCAACCGAGGAGAAGGCAGCCCTCGACGCTGCGGCCAAAGAGGCCGGCGTGTGCCGCAACCGGTTCGTGCGCGTCTGGATCGCCTCCCTGGTCGACAAGGCCCGCAAGGGCGCCTGATCGCCCCTGCCAGGGGGCTAGTCACGCTGCCGGGGGCGTCAACGCCCCCATGACTGGCGAAGGCTCGGAGCCGCACTCCAACCGGCACGCCGGCCTGCGCCCCCGGTGGCGGGGCTCAACCCCACCGGGAGTTGACCGCGTCGGCGATCATCGACGCCCGAATCGCGTACGCGGCAGGCGTGAGGTGGATGCCTCCAGCGTCGAACCATTCCGGGTGCACGCGTGCCTGCGCCGCCCAGTCGATCACGTCCAGCCCGTGACGCTCGAGGCGCAGGTTCCAGCCGGACGAGTTGCCGGGCGAGTAGTTCGGGAAGTCGGGCGAGTTGACGTACACGTCGACCCACACGGCCGGGTCGTCGCCGATCGCTGCCGCGAGCTGGTCGATCAGCCCGTTCCACTCGCTCGAAGGGGCGTGCCCGACATCGTTCGATCCGGTCGCCACGATCCAGCACAACTGCTGGGTCGGTGACGCGAACATGCGGACCAGGGCCACGTCATCGAGGCTCGTGTGATGATCGTTCCACCACCACACCGCCGTCTCGCCGTCCTGGCGGACCGCGACGACACCCTCACGGATGTCGTCGACGGAGATCGACCGGCCGGCACCGGCGAGGATTGCGGTCGGCAACGGGTAGGCGTCGAGGTAGGTGGTCGGTGTCGCGGACGTGAGGGAGTCACCGATCTGGATGATGATGTCGCAGGTAGCCGACGCGGCATCGGCCACGGGGGCGGGGGCCATGCTGGCGAATAGCAGGGCGACGAGAGGGGCGAGGCGTTTCATTGGTTCGTCCATATCACTTCACGGCTCGGCCGCCCATGCACTCGCGCCTTCGCTGAGCGGAACGGGGAGAAGGGGAGCCAGTCGGCCCCCTCGTTCTCACAAGCGATCACCTGGCCGGGGAGCGACCGGCACCACGTCCCGAGTTCCAGGTGGTCCACCTTGTTGTAGTGATACCGCGAGCCTCGGACCTGATACGGGGGGTCGACGAACCATGTCGCCTCGCGCCGAGCGAGCCTCGACCAGTGCTCACATGAGACCGTCCAGTGTCGAATGAACCGGAGCTGTCCAGCGACCCGCTCTCGGATGGCGGGGCCCCAAAACTGGGTGCGTTGGGTAGGGCTCGCTGAACGCATCCACGCCGACGGCATGTTGCAGGGGGCGGTCATGCCCTTGTTCAGCCAGAACCCGATGAGCGCCGAGGGACCGGCGGGCAGACCGAGATCGGCAACACGGTCGGTCGGCCCGACGTCGGGGAGGGCGAGGACCTCATCTTCGTTGGCTCCGACCAGCCACCCCCACAGCCCGGCGATCGTCGGGTCGACATCGTTGAGATGCACTTGCCGATCGGGGTAAGCGAGCGCGTACTGGGCGCTCCCGGCGAACGGCTCAACGATCTCCGCGAACGCCGGCGATGGGTAGGCCGGCGCCAGTCGCCACTTCGCCCCGTAGAACGAGAAGAACGGTCGAAGTCTCATTGGGTCTCCGTTCGGTTGATCTGTTGGCACACCCAGGCGGCGACCGGGGCTGTGATGCCGTTGCCGATCTGGCGGTAGCGGACGGTGTCGGACTGTTCGGACCCGTCAGCGCGCCAGCGCGTGTGGTCGTCGGGCCAGCCTTGGAGGCGCTCGCATTCGAGCGGGGTCAACCGGCGCACCCCCATCTCGGACGCGATCCGTAAACCTCGGTCGGATGACTTCGCCCCGTCCACTGCGGCGATCGCCGGCGCGACCTCTGCCTCTTTGAGAACGAGGGCGCCAGGGATCTTCGGGGGGCCCTGGTCATCGGGCATCGCCGTGAACGTGACCAGTGGCATCGTCTGCTGGTCATCGAACGTCGACCCGCAGCGCGTCGTCAACGCCGGGACCAGCCAGCCGGCCTGGGCGTGAGCAAGGTCAGGGCGGGCGGCACCCTCCATCGCGGTCAGGGCGGTGACGATCCCCGTGTCGGCGACGAGGCCACCGCGGTCAATGCTTCCCTCAACCCGACCGGCAGGCTCCGACCCCGCCGCTGGGCGCGGGCGAGTATTCCGGCTGCTGCCCTCGGCGAGAGGTAGAAGCGGGTCGGGACATCTTGATGCGGTTGCAGGATCGAGGCAAGCGACGACGAACACGCGCTCCCGTCGCTGGGGCGGCCCGAGGAACTGCGTGTTGACGACACCCCATTCGATGACCAGCGCCCCCAGGTCGGCCAGGTCGTCGAGCACAGCTCCGAAGGACGCCCCCCGATCGTGGGAGAGGAGACCTCGGACGTTCTCGAGGATGACCCATCGAGGGGAAACTCCATCTGTTGCATGTTGCATCTCTTTCACGATTCGGATGATCTCGGCGTACAACCCGGAGCGGGTGCCGGCGCCGATCCCTGCCCGGCCGCCGGCCATCGACACGTCCTGACAGGGGAACCCTCCGACGATGACGTCGACGGGTTCGGTCGGATGGTAGGTGGTGACGTCACCGTGGATCGGCACGTCCGGCCAGTGGTGTTCGAGGACGGCCTGACAGTTCGGGTCCCGTTCGACCATCCCCGCGCATTCCCACCCGGCCCGCTCAGCGCCTAGATCGAACCCGCCGACACCGGCGAACAGCGACAGGTATCTCACGCGTCTCCTTCGCAGGCGCGGCGGATGGTCGATAGTTCCGGGTCGTACACGTACCAGCAGACGACGCCGTTCGTGACGAGTTCGTTGATCGCTGGCGGCAGCGCCAGCAATCTCACCGAAGCAGTGCTCGTCATCGTGACCAGCGGTCCAACCCTCTATGTCGATCTGTCGCTGTCGTTCGGTGGCAATCAGCTCGATTCCGTTCACAATTCCTCCTTGATGGTCACGTCGCCCGTGCAGGCCACGGGGATCGGACCATTGGGGGCATCGCAATTGAAGTCGTGGAGCATCCGCCCCCAGCACGCAGGGCAGCGCTCGGTGATGGGCAGCACGTCGGTGAGGTAGACTTCCCACCCCGTGCTGTGGTTGCGGGGACACCGAGGGTTCACGTCGTCATGGAAGCCGCCGAACCCGCAGCGGCACTCATCGTCCGTCTGGTCAAACTGTTGGAACACGCCCCTCACCACTCCGCTCGCCACGATCAGCGAGCCGAGGCCGTCGCAGCGTTCGTGCGGAATGTCGCCCCAGTTGCACCGACCGCCGCACTGGCACGGCTTCCATCCTGACCCACCACACCGCTTGCACGGCACGGCGATGGCGATGCGGGTGCCAGGGGCGAGGGGGACGCCATGCGGGCCATCGGCACCGTGGGCTTTGCAGGTGCCGAGGTAGCTCGCCCCAGGGCACGGCACCATCGGCCGCTCGGCGAAGGTGAGTACGGTCTGGCCGGGCTTGAAGGTGGGAACGTGGAGGACGATCACGCGTCACCGCCAATGCCCTCAGTGGCCTCACCGGACAGGATGCGCAGGATGGTCGCTTTGTCCTGTAGGTCCAACAGGTCCATCTCCTCCATTGCCTCTTTGAAGCTGAGGCTCTGCGTGTTCATGTCCTTGAAGGCTTGAGCTACGACGTTGCGGAGCGCTCGGTCTATGGCAGTAAACGCGATCATGTCTTCGCCTTCGCTTTCGTCGTGTTGCGCTCCACTCGACCAGCGATCGTCGACCTGACCGCCGGGTCGTCCAGCAGCCAGCGCAACGCGACCGAGAGGGTGCGCTCAGGGAAGGTCTCGACGAACGGGAGCAGCATCGCGTGAGTCGAGGCAGGGAGACGGACGGCGATCGTCGACGTCATCGGTTCCTTGTTGGCGACGACGACGAAGTTGCCGTCCGAGTCCTCTTCGAGCCGCATCCCGGGTGGGATTCTGATCTGCCCTGCGGGCTTCGTTCCGGTCTGCGGTGCTCGTGCCATGTGACCAACATAGCAGGTCCGCAAACGGGCCGCAAACGAGGAGTGGAGGGAACGAGAAGGGCCCGCCGGACGGCTCTTGCGAACCGGACCGGCGGGCCCTACAGTGGCAGGTTCCAACCAAAGCCTCGGACAGTCTACACCGGGGCTTCGATCGAAGGGAACCCCAACATGGACCTGTTCTGTTGCGTCTACTGCGGAGGGCGCGCCACCGTCCTCGACCACTTCCATCCCAAGTCGAAGGGTGGATCCGATGAGCACACGAACCTCGTCCGAGCCTGCGGGATCTGCAACAAGAACAAGGCCGCCCACGACCCGGTCGAATGGCTCGCTTCCCACGTCTGGACGAAGCCGAGCGGCGTGGTGTTCCGGCGGCGAGTGAAGCGCCTGTCGTGTGGCCTGATCCAACCGATGCTGCCCATCCCCCCTGACGAGTTCAAGGCCCGGTTCATTGAGGCCGTCATGAGGCAACTGTTGGCCCGTGCCGTTGACGTCGGCGACATACTCCAACGGGCATGGCAGGCACTCGGCGAAGACGATGCCGCGTACGAGCATCTGGACGCCTCCTTCACCTCGATGCGCAACCCGCACCTCGCCGAGATGTGGGCCCACTTGGAGCAGAAGGCATGAGCATCTCGGCAATGTCGTCATGTTGGGGGGAGGACTTCCCCGTGGGTGCCGAAGGGCTGTCCGCGCCGGCGGTGCGCGTTGTCGCGCTGGCTGTCGCCGACGTTGTCAACGACGTCCACCACAACGAGTTCTACGGGTCGCTGCCGAACCTTGCGGCCAAGGTCGGGCTCGGGCGCGACACTGTCCGGCGGGTGATGAAGCACCTCACTGATGTGGGTGTGATCACCGTGCGGAGGGCAGAAGAGGGGCGGCCGACGGTCTACGCCTGGGTGTGGAACGGACCCCGCGAATATCCCGCGGGGTCAGAAACACCCCGCGGACTGACACGCGGGGGACCCCGCGGACTGCACCGCGGGGACCCCGCGGACTGCACCGCGCCTATACCAACAGAACCCAATGCTGAACCCCAAGGAATCTTTCGCTCATCTACCGATGAGCAAGAGTTCGACGAGTGGTGGGCGGTGTGGCCGAAGAAGAAGGCCAAGGGCGGCGCTCGGAAACAGTGGGTTCGCACACGTAAGACCACCTCGTTCGAGGTACTGATGGAGGGAGCGCAGCGCGTGCGCGACCACTTCGCGACCATCCCCAAAGAGGAGCAGCGGTTCACGCCCGACCCTGAACGCTGGCTCCGCAAAGAGCAGTGGCTCGACGAATGGACGCCACCCCTTCCCTCGAAGGCCCCGGCAGGCAAGAATGGGTCCGTGCAGTCGACACTCGAAATGGCCCGCCGCGACATGGAACAGCGCGCCACTGAAGGGCGGACGTGATGAAGGCCATCGTGCAGTTCTCGGGCGGGGCTGGGTCGTTCGCTGCCGCCGTCCGAAGCGTGGAGCGGTTCGGACGCGACAACGTCGTGCTGCTGTTCGCCGACACGCTTATCGAGGACGAGGACCTCTACAGGTTCCTCGGAGACGCCGAACGACACCTCGGCATCGAGATCACCCGTCTCGCCGACGGGCGCACTCCGTGGGACCTGTTCCGTGACGAGAAGTTCATCGCCAACTCCCGTATCGACATCTGCTCCCGGGTCCTCAAGCGCGACCTGCTGCGCCGGTGGATCGAAGCGAACTGCGACCCGACGTCGGACGTCGTCGTGCTTGGCATCGACTGGACCGAGGTTCACCGTTTCGACCGGGCGGTGCCGCGGTGGGAGCCGTGGCGGCTTTGGGCGCCGCTATGCGAACCGCCGTGGAT
>CAZVVS010000235.1:0-7698 GCA_964630585.1 uncultured Gordonia sp. | reverse complement strand
GTCGGGGCCGTGCCGGTAGACCATCGCCCACTCGTGCAGGCCGAAGCAGCCGAATCGGGCCGGTCTCGACGCGGTGGCTGCCAACAGTGCGCGTGAGGTGCGCAGCGTCCGCTCGCGTGCGTGCAGATACTCGACGCCGACGGTGACCCCGCCGGGCACCCGCGTGTAACCCCGGGCGTGCTCGTACGGGTGCGGACCGTCGGGCGGATCGGCCAGCACGGTGCCGAACCCCGGGTGCCAGCGCCGCAACTGCGCCGGCCGGTACGGGTAGTAGGTGAAGAGGAAATCGACGACGGGGTGGTGGCCACCACGACGGCGGTCGTGCAGGTAGTCGCCGATCAGCCCGTCGATGCGCGCGGTGTGCCGCGAGGCCGCGGTCGCCCACTCGTGCGCGGGCGCGACGGTGGTCGTGGGAGCGGTGGCGGTGGGCACGGCTCAGATCCGGTGGGTCGCGTCCCGGACGGTGCCGAGCAGGTCTTCGACGAGATCGGCCAGTGCCACCAGACCGATCGTCTCACCGGCATCGTCGACGACGGCGCCCAGGTGCGAACTCGTGCGACGCAGTCGGGTCATCGCGTCGTCGAGCATTGTCGTGGCGTGCAATACCGGCAGGGGCCAGATCTGATCGGCGCCGATGATGGTGCCGGGCCCGCGTGTGTCGTCGACGATGACCCCCAGTACGTCCTTGAGGTGCAGGTAGCCGGTGAGTGCTCCGTTGGCGCTGCGCACCGGGAATCGCGAGTAGCCGGTCTCGGCGACCGCCTCCTCGACGGCGATCAGCGTCGGGCCGTCGTGGCCGGGTGCGGCGTCGAGGCAGCGGACATCAGCCAGCGGGATCATCACGTCGGCGACGGTGCGACCGACGCTGGCCAAGGCGCGGGTGAGGCGCTGATGCTCCTCGTCGTCGATGAGTCCCTCGTCGCGCGAATCACTGATCATCACCGCCAACTCGGCCTGCGACACCGTCGAGTCGAGCTCGTCGCGCGGTGTGACGCGCAAGGCCCGCAGCGAGATGTTGGCGAGCCAGTTGTAGACGGCGATGATCGGGCGCGTGAGCTTGACGAACAGCAGGTGCACCGGGACGAGCAGCATCGCCGAGCGCTCGGGCCCGGCCAGTGCGATGTTCTTGGGCACCATCTCGCCGAGCAGGATGTGGGCGATCACGACCAGCATCAACGACACCGTAAGGCTGATCGGATGCAGCAGCGCATGCGGGACCGATGCCCACTCCAATGGCTGTTCCAGCAGGTGCGCAATCGCCGGCTCACCGACACGGCCCAGCAGGATCGAGCAGATCGTGATGCCCAGCTGCGCCCCGGCGAGCATGATCGACAGCCGCTCGGAGGCTCGGATCACGGTAAGTGCCCGCGAGTGCCCCTCGTTGGCGAGGGCCTCCAGCCGGTCGCGCCGCGCGGAGATCAGCGAGAACTCCGCGGCCACGAAGAATGCGTTGGCGCCCAGCAGTAGGACCGTGAGGACGACGCCCACCCAGTCGTTCATGACAGGTCCTGCCCGTCGGCGCCATCGTCGTCGGGAAGCGGCTGCAGTGAGACCGTGTCGATGCGCCGCCCGTCCATCGCGGTCACCCGGGCCAGCCAGCGCCGGTCGGCGGGTGGGCCGTCGTGTTCGCCGGCCGAACCGTCCTCGCCCTCGGTGCCGCGGGGGTGGGACACGAGTTCGACCTCGTCGCCCGACGTCGGGATCCGCCCCAGATGGAACATGACGAGGCCGCCCAGCGTGTCGTAGGCGCCCTCGGAAGCGCGCAAGCCGGTGGCGGACTCTAGCTCGTCGAGGCGCAGTAAACCCGAGCAGAGGTAGCCCTCGCCCTCGGGTGTCACGTCGTCGTTCTCATCATCGTGCTCGTCGGTGACCGAGCCCACGATCTCCTCGATGACGTCCTCGGTCGTGACGATCCCGGCGGTCCCGCCGTACTCGTCGACGACGACGCACACCTCGAGGCCGCCGACGGCCAGGTACTCGACGACCGAGTCCCCGTCGAGGCTGGCCGGGACGGTGGCGACCGTCCACATCAGCGAGTCCAGGCGCGTGGTCCGCAGCTGCTTGTGGGGGACGGAGAAGGCCTGCTTGACGTGCACGACACCGACCAGGTTGTCCAGGTCGCCGTCACGGCAGACCGGGAAGCGGCTGTGGCCGGTATCGGCGGCGACGCGCAGCAGTTCGTCGACGGTGTCCTCGGGCCCCAGCGCCGTGACCCGTACGCGCGGGGTCATCAGATCCTCGGCGGTGAGCTCGCCGAAGCGCAGGGAGCGGTCGACCAGGATCGCGGTATCGGGGTCCAGCGACCCCCGCCGGGCCGAGGTCCGCACGAGCGAGGCGAGCTCCTGCGGCGAGCGTGCCGACGCGAGTTCCTCCGCGGGCTCGATGCCCAAGCGGCGCACCATCCAGTTCGCCGCGCCGTTGAGGCCGTTGATCGCCCATCCGAACAATGCGGAGAACGCGACCATCGGCGCCGCGGTGAGTCGTGCGACGGAGAGCGGTTCGGCGATGGCGAGGTTCTTCGGGATCAATTCGCCGAGGACCATGGACAGCGACGTCGCCAGGGTCAATGCCAGTGCCGCGGTCAGGCCACCGTGCCAGCCCGACGGCACACCCAGGCCCGACAGCGCCGGTTCGATGAACTGTGCGAGCACCGGCTCGGCGAGGTAGCCGGTGATGAGTGTCGTGATGGTGATGCCGAGCTGGGCGCCTGACAACTGGAACGACAGGGTGCGGTGCGCGCGCTCGACCTGCCGCGATCGCAGGTCGCCGCGGGTGGCGACGTCGTCGGCGATCGTCGAACGCTCCAATGCCGTGAGCGAGAACTCGGCGGCGACGAAGACAGCGGTTCCGACCGTCAGCGCGATGAACCCCACCACCGCACCGACGGTCAGTGCTATGTCAGACCACTCCACGGGCGGTCACCACCCGCCCGGCAGCGGACGGCCCTCGGCGAACCCGGCTGCCGACTGGATGCCGAGCACCACCTTCTCGTGGAGCTCCGGTAGCGACCGCGCCCCGGTGTACGTCGCCGTCGAGCGGACCCCCGAGCAGATCTGGTCGATGAGGTCCTCCACGCTGGGTCGCAGCGGGTCGACGCGGATCCGCGAACTGGAGATCCCCTCCTCGAACAGGGACTTGCGGGCTCGGTCATAGGCGTTGTCGTCGGCCGAGCGTGCCGCGACCGCCCGCTTGGAGGCCATGCCGAAGCTCTCCTTGTACGGTCCGTGCTCGTCGACGAGGAGTTCGCCGGGCGCCTCGTAGGTACCGGCGAACCATGAGCCGATCATGACGTTCGACGCGCCGGCCGCGATGGCCAGCGCCACATCGCGGGGATGGCGGACGCCGCCGTCGGCCCAGACGTGGGCGCCGAGCTCGCGGGCCGCGGCAGCACACTCCACGACCGCCGAGAACTGGGGGCGCCCCACGCCGGTCACCATGCGCGTGGTGCACATGGCACCCGGTCCGACACCGACTTTGACGATGTTTGCGCCCGCTTCCACGAGGTCGCGGGTGGCGCCGGCGGACACGACGTTGCCGGCCACCAGGGGTACGTCGAGGCCGGCACCGGCGACGGCCCGCAGGGCGCTGATCATTTTCTCCTGGTGTCCATGGGCGGTGTCGATGACCAGGACGTCGGCGCCAGCCGCGGCGAGCTCGGTGGCCCGGGTGACGACGTCGCCGTTGATCCCGACGGCCGCGGCGACGCGCAGCCGTCCGGTCTCGTCGACGGCGGGGGAGTAGATCCCCGAGCGCAGCGCGCCCACACGGGTGAGGACGCCGACGAGGCGGCCGGTCGAGTCCACGAGGACCGCCAGCTCGGCATGGCGCTCGACGAGGGTCTCGAACACCTCGCGCGGCGGCGTCGCGGCGTCGAGCACCACGAAGTCGGCGTCGAGTACGGCGCGCACCCGGCTGAACCGGTCGACCCCGGCGAATGAGGCCTCCGTGACCAATCCCAGCGGCACCGACTCCTCGTCGACGACGACGGCGGCGCCGTGCGCGCGCTTGGTGAGCAGGGCCTGAGCCTCGGCCACCGAGTGCTCCGGCGACAGGATGACCGGCGTCTGCGCGACGAGGTCGCGCGATTTCACGTAGCCGATCTGCTCGGCGGCAGCCGGGATCGGCAGATCCTGCGGGAGGACGACGATCCCGCCGCGGCGGGCGACGGTCTCAGCCATGCGCCGACCGGCCACGGCGGTCATGTTCGCCACGACGATCGGGATGGTCGTGCCCGTCCCGTCGACCGTCGCCATGTCGACGTCGAACCGCGAGGTCACATCTGAGCGGTTCGGGATGATGAAGACGTCGTCGTAGGTCAGGTCGTAGTCGGGCCGGTTCCCGGTGTGGAAGTGCATCAGGCGGTGACTTCGGAGCGGTCGCCGCTCCACAGGGTGTGGAAGCTGCCCTCGGCGTCGATGCGCCGGTAGGTGTGCGCGCCGAAGTAGTCGCGCAGGCCCTGGGTCAGGGCGGCGTTGAGGCGGGGTGCGCGCAGGCCGTCGTAGTAGGCCAGCGACGACGCGAACGCCGGCGTGGGGATGCCCATCGTGGCCGCGGTGGCCACGACGCGCCGCCATGCGTCGACACCCGACTCGACAGCGTTGCGGAAGTACGGGTCCAGCAGAAGCGAGGGCAGGTCGGGGTTCTGGTCGTAGGCGTCCCGGATGGGGTTCAGGAATTGGGCGCGGATGATGCAGCCCCCGCGCCAAATGGTCGCCAAGGCGCCGCGGTCGACGTTCCAGCCGTACTCGGCGCTGCCGGCGGCGATCTGGTCGAAGCCCTGCGCGTAGGCGACGACCTTCGACGCGTAGAGGGCGGCCTTGATGTCGTCGATGAAGGCAGTTGCATCGGCGGGGGCGGGGGCCAGGGTTCCCGCAGCGAGCCCCGCGGCTGCGTCGCGCTGGGCGCGCGAGCTCGACAGGGCGCGGGCGAACACCGCCTCGGCGATCCCGGTGACGGGGATACCCAGGTCGAGGGCCGACTTGACCGTCCAGCGCCCGGTGCCCTTCTGCCCGGCCTCGTCGACGATGACGTCGACCAGCGGCTTGCCGGTCTTGGCGTCGACCTGGGCGAGGACCTCAGCGGTGATCTCGATCAGGTAGCTGGAGAGCTCGGTGGAGTTCCACTGCTTGAAGACCTCGGCCATCTGTGCGGCCGACATACCCAGCGCGGTGCGCATGAGTTCGTAGGCTTCGCCGATGAGCTGCATGTCGGCGTACTCGATGCCGTTGTGCACCATCTTGACGAAGTGACCGCTGCCATCGGGGCCGATGTGGGTGCAGCACGGCTCGCCGTCGACCTGCGCGGCGACCTTCTCCAGCATCGGGCCGACGGCCTCATACGATTTCGCCGGACCGCCGGGCATGATCGACGGTCCGAGAAGCGCGCCCTCCTCGCCACCGGAGATGCCGGCACCGATGAACAGCAGGCCGCGGTCGGCCAGGCTGGCCTCACGACGGATGGTGTCGGTGTAGAGGGCGTTGCCGCCGTCGATGATGATGTCGCCCGGTTCGAAAACAGCCGCGATCTCCTCGATGACGGCGTCGGTCGCGTCACCGGCCTGCACCATGATCAGCGCGCGCCGTGGTCGTTCGAGCGCCGCGGCAAACTCCGCCATCGTCTCGGTCCGCACGAAATCCCCATCGCCGCCGTGCTCGGCGAGCAGCGCATCGGTCTTGGCGATCGAGCGGTTGTGCACCGCCACGGTGTAGCCGTTGCGGGCGAAGTTGCGGGCGATGTTGGAGCCCATCACGGCGAGGCCGGTGACCCCGATCTGGGCGGTAGCAGAAGGCGCAGTCATGGATGTCAGCTTAGCCGCTGACGAGTCGGGACAATTCGCGTAGCCACGGGATTGCGACGGCGAGGGTTGGCACGACGAGCACGGCCGCCGCCGCGGCGTAGGCGGCGACGGCCACCCGCACGGAGTTGGGTGCGGCCAACCGGTTGATGCGCGCGAGGGTCATTGAACCGCCGACGGCCAGCGCGCCCTCGGGGGCGCCGGCATCGGAGACGGCCACCAGGGCGCGCGCCAGGGTTGTCGGACTCGTCGAGCGCACGGCTTGGTCGTCGGCGAGCGCCTCGGCCAGCAACTCGACCGAGCCGAGAGCAGATTTGCTGCGCACGAAGCGGGGGAAGGCGGCCTGGAGTGCGATGAACGCCTCCAGGACGAGGTCGTGGCGTGCGCGCAGATGTGCCCGCTCATGGGCGAGGACGGCGCGCAGCTCGTCGTCGGAGAGCCGGGCTACGGTGCCGTCGGTCACCACGACCCGTCGGTTGCGACCCGGCAGGCAATAGGCGAGCGGCCGGTCGACGGCGAGGCGGCGGACGTATTGCGCGCGCAGCGGGTGGTAGTCGGCGACGACCGGCTCGTCAACGGTCGCGATGAGATCGACGACGCGGCGGTGCGCCGCGCGGCGGGACCGTGTCCGCACGGCCAGGCGGACGGTGGTGATCGTGAGGCGCGCCCCCACGAGGACGGTGGCCGCGAACGCCGACACCGAGAGCAGCCACAGCGGCCAGCCGAGCCGCTCGATCTGGACGGGGATGCTCGCCGTCGCACCGGCGTCGCCGTCGGGTCGCAGGAGGTTGGCCGCGATGGCCAGGCCGGCGCTGAACGCGGACAAGACAGCCGCGAGGGCAATCGCCTGCCACAACGCCATCGCCGCCCGTGGTGCGCGCATCGGCCAGTGCGCACGGGACAGCCAATCGGGCACAGGGCCGACGAGCAGCAGGCACAGGAGGCCGAACGCGACCGCGGTCACGTCCGTTTGTGGGGTTTCTCGTCGCGCCGGTCCTGCGATGCGGCCAGCTTGTCCAGTGCGCTGCGCAGAGCGGCCGCCTCAACGGCGCCGACCTGGCCGACGAAGGACACCAGCGCGGCCTCCCGGGAGCCGGGGGCGTCGGCGGAGTCGAGCACGTCGACCATCAGGCTGGCGACGAGGTCCTCGCGCTGGTGCGCAGCCTGGTACTTGTGGGCTCGGTCGTCGCGGATCTGGGTGACCAGGCCCTTCTTGGCCAGGCGCTGAAGCACGGTCATCACGGTGGTGTAGGCGAGGTTGCGGGAGCGGTTGAGAGACTCGTGCACCTGCCGCACCGTTTGCGGGGCACTCGAATTCCAGAGCGCGTCCATGACGGCCCTTTCAAGATCACCCAGCCCATTCACCTTTTTCATTCTACCGATACGAGCGCGATCGGAGCTGTGCTGCGTTCTGTGTGCGTCCATGGTGGCGGTCACTGCGACTCCTGTGGGTTTCGTCCGGTGTGCGTGTCGATGATTTGACAACAAGGTAAGGCTAGCCTACATTACTGATTACGCGGATCGCGCGAGTGTCCTGAGGGCTGCAGAGACCCCCGATCCACGGCACGGCAGGCCCCACGTAGTAGGAGAACGTGGGGCCTGCCGCTGTATTCGCCGGTGGCGGTTAGCCTGTGGGTATGACGGAGAAAACAGACACCGAACGGTTGGATACGGGCCTCGACGCCCGACTGGGTTTGCGGTTCGTGGAGGCGACCGGCGACGGCGTCGTCGCTGAGATCGACATCACACCCGACCACCACCAGCCGTTCGGGATCGTCCACGGGGGGCTCTACTGCGCGATGGCCGAGAGTGTGGCGAGCGTCTCCGGGTTCCTGTGGTTGGGGGAGACCGGTATCGGCGGCACCGCCGTCGGCGTCAACAACAGCACCGACTTCCTCAAGTCG
>CAZVVS010000234.1:0-7699 GCA_964630585.1 uncultured Gordonia sp. | reverse complement strand
AATCTACCAGCGCCGCAGGTCGGGGCCCAAATCCGCCACCATCAGCCGGCCGCGGCGCTCGGTCCGAACCACCACCAGCCCAGCCCCACCATCCCGACACCGAGTACGACACCCACACCGACCGCGGCCACCGCCCACAGCACGCGGGCGTCCCCTACCGCTCGGACCACGCACGCCAGTCCGGTGATCACCACGAGCAACCCGCACACCAGCATGAGGATGATCCACGGTGTCGGGCTGCCCATGGTCGGATCGGCATCGGGGAACCCCAGCTCCGTCGCATTGATCGTGAGCCGCAACGGCCACAAGCACACCGAGCCGGAGATCACCACCACCGCGGTCGCCGCGCCGGCCGCGGTCGACAGCGACGGCAGGAGGAGCCCTTTGCCGATCACCGCCGCGACCCCGCATCCGGCGATGACGATCCCCAGGAGCAGGGTCACCCACCCCAAACCGAGGTAGACCGAACGGTGAAGGTAGGCCACACCGATTCCCGACGGGCGAATGGGATCGAGGCCGATTTCGGACAGGTCCGCCCACGGAACGACGCTGGTCACCACGACGACGAGTCCGCCGATGATCGCCAGGATGCCGGCTATCGGGTTCGATGAGCCGACGCGCGTGGTGCTCGACAACGGGCTACGCCTGAGCGTCGCGGGCGAGGATTGCGCGGGAGCGGTCCACGTCGTCGGCAATCGCCTTGACCAGGCCGTCGATGGAGTCGAAGCGCTCCATCGGCCGGATGCGCTCCACGAAGTCGACCGCGACGTACTGGCCGTACAGATCGGCCTTGGCATCGAGCACAAAAGCCTCGACGGTGCGCGCTCGGCCCGAGAACGTCGGGTTGGTACCCACCGACACCGCCGCCTGATAGCGCTTGCCGTGTTCGACCTGGCCCACCGTGGCACCGGGCCCGATCACCGTGAACCAGCAGGCGTAGACGCCGTCTGCCGGAATCGCTGCGTACATCGGCGGTGCCACGTTGGCTGTCGGAAACCCCAACTCGCGTCCGCGACCATCGCCACGGACTACGACGCCCTCGACGCGGTGGGGACGGCCCAGCGCTTCGGCGGCCGAGCTGACGTCGCCGGCGGCGACGCAGGAGCGGATGTAGGTCGACGAGAAGGTGACCGCGTGCTCGCCGAACAGGGAGATCGCCTGCACCTCGAACCCGAAGCGCTTCCCGAACTCACGCAATTTGGCGACGTCACCCGCAGCCTTGTGGCCGAACGTGAAGTTGTCGCCGACCACCACCTCGGCGGCGTGCAGGGTCTCCACGAGGACGCCGTGGGCGAAATCCTTCGGTGAGCGCGATGCGAGCGCCGGCGTGAACGGCATGACGCAGAAGACGTCGATCCCCAGTTCCTGCGCCAGTTCGGCGCGACGCGCCAGCGTGGTCAGCTGCGGCGGGTGCGTGCCCGGGCGCACCACCTCGGCGGGGTGCGGGTCGAACGTCATGAGCACCGACGGCAGGCCCCGCTGCGCAGCCGCCGTCGTCGCCGCCTTGATCAGTTGCACATGCCCGCGGTGTACCCCGTCGAACACACCGATCGTGACCACACACCGCCCCCAATCAGCGGGGATGTCATCGAGACCTCTCCATCGCAACACGCCGCTCACCTTACTCGTCGTCGCGAAGCAGGAAACGGCGGTGCAGCATCACTAGACTGAACGTCATGCCACGCCCGAGCCAACCATCCGAGTTGTCCTCGGTCGCCCAGGACTACCTGAAAGTCATCTGGACCGCACGGGAGTGGGGCGACGTCAAGGTGACGACGTCGATGATCGCCGACAAACTCGAGGTCTCACCGTCAACCGCGTCAGAAGGCATCCGTAAGCTCGCTGAACAGGGCCTGGTCGAACACGAGAAGTACGGTGCGATCACCCTCACCGACGACGGTCGGCATGCTGCAGTGGCCATGGTTCGCCGGCACCGCCTGCTGGAAACCTATCTGGTGTCCGAGCTCGGTTACGGCTGGGACGAGGTCCACGACGAGGCAGAGGTGCTCGAGCACGCCGTCAGCGACCGGCTCATGAACCGGATCGACGCCAAGCTCGGGCACCCGAGCCGCGACCCCCATGGCGACCCGATCCCCTCCCCGGACGGCGAGATCGCCAGCCCACAGGTGTGCCTGCTGGCCGACATGCGCGACGGTGAGACCGGCGTCATCGCCCGGATCTCCGACACCGACCCGGCGATGCTGCGCTACTTCGACGAAGTCGGCATCACGCTGGACCGGTTGGTGCGCATCGCCGACAAACGGCCTTTCGCCGGCACGACGACAATCACGGTCGACGACGTGGAGCCCGCCATCACCCTCGGTGACGTCGCCACGCGCGCGATCTACGTCGCGACCGGCGGGTAGCCGTCCGCGACACGGCGCCTCAGTGGTCCTGTTCGCCGATGCGGTGGACGTGGATGAAGTTGGTCGAACCAACGGTGGCCGGCGGCGCTCCGGCGACGATGACCACTACCTCGCCGAGTTCCATGTGACCGCGCTCGATCAGAATGCGGTCCACCTCGTCGATCATCTCGTCGGTGTTGTTGACCCGGTCGACGATGAACGTCTCGGTCCCCCAGCTCACGGCGAGTTGGTTGCGGATCGCCGGGATCGGCGTGAACGCGAGGAGCGGTAGCGGTGAGTGCAGCCGCGCCAACCGCCGGACGGTGTCACCCGACTGGGTGAACGCCACCAGCGCCTTCACCGACAGGCGCTCACCGATATCGCGCGCGGCGTAGGAGATCACGCCGCGACGGGTGCGCGGCAGATGGTCGAGCGGCGGCACCGACCGCGAGCCGGATTCGACGGCCACGCAGATCCGGTTCATCGTCGCCACCGCCTGCACGGGGAATTTACCCACCGACGTCTCGCCGGAGAGCATCACCGCGTCGGCGCCGTCGAGCACCGCGTTGGCCACGTCGGACGCCTCGGCCCGCGTCGGCCGCGAGTTCTCGATCATCGACTCGAGCATCTGGGTTGCCACGATCACCGGCCTGGCGTTCTCGCGGGCCATCTGGATCGCCCGCTTCTGCACGAGCGGAACCTCTTCCAGCGGCAACTCGACGCCGAGGTCGCCACGGGCGACCATGATCGCGTCGAAAGCCAAGACGATGGCCTCGAGGTTCTCGATCGCCTCCGGCTTCTCCAACTTGGCGATCACCGGGACGCGGCGACCGACGCGGTCCATCACCTCGTGGACCAACTCGACGTCGGACGGGCTGCGCACGAAGGACAGCGCCACCAGGTCGACGCCCAGGCCGAGCGCGAACTCGAGGTCGTCGATGTCCTTCTCCGACAGCGCCGGAACCGACACGTTCATCCCGGGCATCGACAAGCCCTTGTGGTTGCTGACCGGCCCACCCTCGGTGACCATGCAGACGACGTCGTTGCCATCGATGCCGGTTACCGCGAGGCCGACCTTGCCGTCGTCGACAAGCAGCCGGTCGCCGACCTGCGCATCGCGAGCCAGCTGCGCGTACGTCGTCCCAACACGGTCGTGGTTGCCGACGACGTCGTCGACGGTGATCCGGACGGTCTCGCCGGTGTCCCACACCACGGGGCCGTCGCCGAAGACGCCCAGACGGATCTTCGGGCCTTGCAGGTCCGCGAGGATGCCCACGGCCTTGCCGGTCTCCGCCGCCACTTCGCGGACGCAACCGAACATCTGCGCGTGGTCGTCGTGGGTCCCGTGGCTGAAGTTCAGCCGCGCGACGTCCAATCCGGCGTCCACCAGCTCCCGAATCTTCTCGAGCGAGGAGGTGGCCGGGCCCATGGTGCAGACGATCTTCGTTCGACGGTTCACCCGAGCCAGCGTAGCCCTTGCCGGGCTCCCGCCCCACCGATGCGGGCATCGTGCGACAAGGTGTCACACACGATTCACACGCCGGTCATCGACGGTGCCGTCATCCGTCGGTGCGCCGCACGATGTTGGGCCGATCCTCGTCGGCGGCTTCGGGGCCGTCGGGCTCACCGGATTCGGCTTCCGGCTCGTTCTCGACGAGTTCGGCGAGCCGGTTGACCGACGCCAGCAGCGACGCGCTGGTCGTCGACCGTGCGCGCTCATTGCGCTTCTCGTCGTCGGGGTCCAGCCCGGTCCAGTCGTAGATGTGGGCGACGTTGGTCGTGTCGTCGTCGATCGGATCCAGTTCCCACCGCCACAGGTGACCGGGCGGGGTCTTGCCGACCTCGGACGGTTTCCAGGCTATGAGGCGGTCCTCGACGAACTCGACGACCGTGTTCTCACGGACGCGTCCGCTCGTGTTCGTCATCAGGAATTTCTCGCCAATCGCGGTGACGCGCTGGCCCTCCTCGGCTTCCTGCAGGTTCTCGTTGCCGTCGAACCTCGGCTGAGCAGAGGGATCGGCGATGAGTGCGAAGATCGCCGAAGCCGGTGCGGTCATCACTCTGCTGACGCGGATGACGCGCGACTCATCACCGTCGGCGACAGCCTCTGAAGCATCGTCGGGTTCGTTGGCCGGCGCTTCGGCGTCGGCTTGGGCCTGGGCCTCGTCGATGGCCTCGGCGTCGTCGGCCGCCTCCTCGTCGAGCTCGGCCGCCTCCACGCGGTCGGCCTGTGCCTCGGTGGCACCGTCCTCCTGGGTTTCCAGGTCTTCCAGCTCATCGGCGTCGGGCATCGCAGGCTCGGTCGAGGTGACTTTAGGCTCGCTCGGGGTGATCTTGGGCTCGCTCGGCGTGATAGCGGGCTCGCTCGGGGTGATCTTGGGCTCGCTCGGCGTGATAGCGGGCTCGCTCGGCGCGATTTTGGGCTCGCTCGGCGCGATCTTGGGCTCGGTCGACGTGACTTCGGGCTCGCTCGGCGTGATAGCGGGCTCGGTCGACGTGACTTCGGGCTCGGTCGACGTGATCGCGGGCTCGCTCGGCGCCTCGCCGTCGTCATCGGCCCACGGGTCGATGTAGCCGACCTTGCCCTGCTCGGCCAACTCCTCGGCGCGCGCGGGGCGATACATGGACAAGCCCAGTTCCCGTCCGCGCGGTGCCGCCAGGAAGTAGGCGAGCGCGCAGCCGAACACGACGACCGCCACGATCGAGTTCACCCGGATCCCCATACCGAAGGGTTCGGATGCCGCGTCGTCGCGCAGCAGCTCGATGACGAAACGACCGGCGCAGTAACCCATGACGTAGAGCGCGAACAGTCGCCCGTGACCGACCCGGAAGTAGCGGTCGACGGCGACGAGCAACAGCACCACGAACACGTTCCACAGCGCCTCGTAGAGGAACGTCGGGTGCACGATGGCGATGCGCTCACCGGTGGAAACGCCCGTCAGGTTGTCGGGCACGCGACGGAAGATCTCCAGGCCCCAGGGCAGATCGGTCGGACGGCCGTAGACCTCTTGGTTGAAGTAGTTGCCGACCCGCCCGATGGCCTGGGCCAACAGGATGGGGGGCGCGATGGCGTCACCGAATGCGGGGAGCTTGATCCCGTAGCGGCGGCACGCGATCCACGCACCGACGCCACCGAGGGCCACCGCCCCCCAGATCCCGAGGCCGCCCTCCCACACCTTCAGCGCGTCGATCGGGCCCCGAGGCGGGTTGAGCGTGTCGCCGAGGTCGGTGAAGTAGTACCGCCAATCGGTGAGGACGTGGTACGCCCGTCCGCCGATCAAGCCGAACGGCACCGCCCACAGGGCCACGTCGAGGACCTCGCCGGGCTGGCCGCCGCGCGCGATCCACCGCCGCGAGCCCCACCACAGGGCGACGATGATGCCGGCAACGATGCACAGTGCATAGGCGCGGATCGATACGGGACCGAGTTGCCACACGCCTTGCGGCGGACTCGGGATGTAGGCGAGTACCTGCGTGGAATTCACGTGCCCAACACTAACCGACGTCCTCCGGCGTCAGCGTGAGCCGTTCAGAAGTCGCCGCGCACGCCTGCGGCGAGCTCGCCGATCAGCGCCCCGACGGCCGTTTGGCCCTCGTCGGCGGCCGACACGATGGCCGACCCGACGATCACACCGTCGGCATACCCGGCGATCTCCGCAGCCTGCGCGCCACTGCGAACACCGAGACCCACGCCGATAGGAATGTCGGAGACTTCACGGATCCGGCGGCACAGCTCCGGTGCGAGGTCCGACACGGCGTCGCGCGCACCGGTGACGCCCATCGTCGACGATGCGTAGACGAACCCGCGGCAGTGCTCCAGCGTCATCGCCAGCCGCTCCGGCGTCGACGACGGTGCGACGAGGTAGATACGGTCAAGGCCGTGCGCGTCGGAAGCCGCCTCCCACTCGGCGCCCTCGTCGGGGATCAGGTTCGGGGTGATGATCCCCAGTCCGCCGGCTGCTGCGAGATCGCGGGCAAAGGCGTCCACGCCGTAGCGCAACACCAGGTTCCAATACACCATCACCACGGGCTTGGCGCCGGCGTCGGCGACGGCCTGCACGGCGGGGAAGACATCGCGCACCCGACTGCCGTCGGCCAGCGCCTTCTGGGTCGCCTTGGCGATGGTGGGCCCGTCCATGACCGGATCGGAGTACGGGATGCCGACCTCGACGATGTCGCAACCGGCTTCGACCATGGTGCGCATCGTCGTGATCGAGTCGTCGACCGACGGATAGCCGACGGGCAGATAGCCGATCAGGGCGGCCCGATCCTCGGCGCGGCAGGCGGCGAACGTGTCGTGCAGCCGTGACGCGGGTGCTGTCGTGGTCATCGACCGCTCCCCTGCTGCTCCTGGACGAGTCGGGCCGCGTATTCGAACTCCGACGGCGGCTTGTCGAACAGACCGAACCAGCGCGCCGCGGTGTCGACGTCCTTGTCGCCTCGACCGGACAGATTCACGACGATGATCGACCCGTCGCCCAGCTCCCGACCGAGCGTCAGTGCCCCGGCTACCGCGTGTGCGGACTCGATCGCCGGGATGATGCCCTCCCGGTGCGACAGCAGCCGCAGCGCCTCCATCGCCTCGGTATCGGTGACGGGGCGGTACTCTGCGCGGCCGATGTCCTTCAGGTAGGCGTGCTCGGGCCCGACGCCGGGATAGTCCAGGCCTGCCGAGATCGAGTGCGACTCGATGGTCTGACCGTCCTCGTCCTGCAGGAGGTAGGAGTACGCGCCCTGGAAGGCGCCCGGGCTGCCCCCGGTGAACGTCGCCGCGTGACGGCCCGTCTCCACACCGTCGCCGGCGGCCTCGAAACCGACCAACCGCACGCCCTCGTCGTCGAGGAAGGGATGGAAAATCCCGATCGCGTTGGAGCCGCCACCGACGCACGCGGTCACCGCGTCGGGCAGTCGTCCGGCCTGCTCCAGGATCTGCGCGCGCGCTTCCATCCCGACGACGCGCTGCAGGTCGCGCACCATCATCGGGAACGGGTGCGGCCCCGCGGCGGTGCCGAAGCAGTAGTAGGTGTTGTGGGCGTTGGTGACCCAGTCGCGCAGCGCCTCGTTGATCGCGTCCTTCAGCGTCGCCGAACCGGTCTCGACGGCCACGACCTCGGCGCCCAGCAAGCGCATCCGGGCGACGTTGAGCGCTTGGCGCTCGGTGTCGACGCGGCCCATGTAGATCAGGCACTCCAAGCCGAGGAGCGCACATGCCGTCGCCGTCGCGACGCCATGCTGTCCGGCTCCGGTCTCGGCGATGACACGGGTCTTACCCATGCGCGCAGCGAGCAGCGCCTGGCCCAGCACGTTGTTGATCTTGTGCGAGCCGGTGTGGTTGAGGTCCTCGCGCTTGAGGA
>CAZVVS010000233.1:0-7724 GCA_964630585.1 uncultured Gordonia sp. | reverse complement strand
CACCGGACACGAAGTCGTCGCGCCCGACACCTCGGGTGGCGCTTTGGCTCGGCGAAACCGGTGGCGGCAACGGTCGCATCGGCGGGCGCGGCGCAGCCCGATACGGACCGGGCATCGGATGCGACATGCGTTTCACCCTAGTGCCATCGCCCCACGGCCGGGGACCGTCCGATTCGGCTGACGGACACGCCCAATGCGTGGGCACTAGGGTGGTGGCGTGGACTTGGACGCCTACCTCGACGCCCATCGCGCCGAGTGGACTCGGCTCGATACGCTCGTGAAGTCGCGCCGACTGACCGGCGCCGAGTCCGACGAGCTACTCGACCTCTACCAGCGTGCCGCCACGCACCTGTCCGTCATCCGGTCCACATCACCCGACGCCCGGACGGTCGAATACCTGTCCACACTCGTGGCGCGCGCCCGTTTCCGGGCCACCGGTTCCAAGCCGTTCACGTGGGCAGCGGTCGCGACATACCTGACGCGCACGCTGCCCGCCGGTTTCTACCGGTTGCGATGGTGGTGGCTGCCGATCATGGTTGGCTCCGTCGCGGCGATGACGGCCATGGTGGTGTGGAGCCTGAACCACCCCACGACGATGGATTGGCTGCTGCGCAAGTACGGGCGCAGCTACATCGACAGCAGCTTCGCCGACTACTACTCCAACCACCAGGCGCAGTACTTCGCCTTCCAGGTGTGGACCAACAACTTCCGCTTGGCCCTACTCGCGATCGCCTTCGGCGTCTTCTTCCTTCCCGTGGTGTACGTGCTCTACGAGAACGTCGTGGCGATCGGCGAAGTCGCCGCCTTGATGATCGGCAACGGTAAGGCCGATGCGTTCTTCGGGCTGATCCTGCCCCACGGGATGCTGGAGGTGACCTGCCTGTTCGTCTCCTGCGGTATCGGCCTCAAGTTGTTTTGGACCTGGGTCGCGCCGGGCCACCGGACACGCACCCGGGCACTCGCCGAGGAGGGCCGCACCGCGATCTCACTGGGCGTCGGGCTCGTCGGCCTGCTCCTACTCTCCGGGGTGATCGAAGCATTCGTGACGCCCTCGCCCCTGCCGACGGCCGCCCGGATCGGCATCGGCCTGGCCGCGTGGCTCGGCTTCCTCGCCTACGTGTTCATCCTCGGCCGCAGCGCCTACCTCGACGGTGCGACCGGCGACCTCGAGGACGAGGTCGACCGCGGCTACGAGGCGCCCGTCGCTGCGTAACGCGCTCAGAGCAATCCGCGCGACTTCAACGACAGGTAGTGGTCGGCCAGCGCAGGCGGCAGATCCTCTGGACCCCGGTCAATGACCATCACCCCCAGTCTCGCGAGGACCGTCGCGGTGTCCTCGCGTTGGGTGAGCGTGCGCGCCGACGCGGCCGCACGGTAGGACGAAGAGGTATCGCCGCGCCCGGCCAGCATCTCGTCGAGCTCGGGATCGGACACCGAGGCGATGACGACCTGGTAGCGCTGCGCCAGCACGGCCAGCGTCGGGAGCAACGACTCGGCGATCGCCGACGGCTCCAACGGTGTCAGCAAGACGACGAGCGCCCGCTGGGAAACCGTGCGCGTGACCTCCGCACCGAGCAGCCCCCAATCGGCCTCCAGCAGCGCGGACTCCAGCGGTGCCATCGCCGTGACCATCTCGTTGAGGAGGTTGACCCGCCGCGTCGCGCGGACCTTCTTGTGGATGACGCGGTCGCCGGCGATGAAGTCGATACGGTCACCCGCGTGCGAGGCGAGCGCCGCCAGCAACAGCGCGGCATCCATCGCGGCGTCGAGGCGCGGCTGGTCACCGATGCGTCCGGCCGACGTGCGTGACGTGTCCAGGACGAGGACGACGTGGCGGTCGCGCTCGGGCTGCCACGTCCGCACCACCGTCGACCGCCGCCGGGCGGTGGCGCGCCAGTCGATGGAACGCACGTCATCGCCCTCCACGTAGTCGCGCAGCGAGTCGAACTCAGTCCCCTGCCCACGGGTGCGCACCGCCGAGCGGCCGTCGAGCTGGCGCAGCGATGCCAGCCTCGACGGCAGGTGCTTGCGCGAGTCGAAGGCCGGCAGCGCCCGCACCGCGCCCGGCAGGAACAGCGACCGCTGACGGCCCGCCAAGCCCAGCGGGCCGTTGCGACGCAACGTCAACCGGATGGCGAGCCGATCGCCGCGCCGCGTCGGCTGCAGGCCCACGTCGAAGAACTGCCGCTCCCCCGGCGCCAAGTCCATGTCCTGCCGGTTGGACAAGGGGCCGGGCGGTGCGGGATCGCCGGAGGCCTGGAGGCGCAACTCCTCCCACCGTCGGGCGAGATCGGTGTAGAAGCCCGGTTCGCGCACGGGCCGTCGGTCGCGGTTGTCCGCCCCGGCACCGGCCGAGGGCTGCCACGCGTCGCGAAGCCGCCCGCGATAGCGCCGTCGCGACGAGTTGACCACCGACAGCTGGGTCGTCGTGTGCTCACCGAGTCGGATGGGCGCGGTCTTCGCACGGGACACGGCGACCGCCGTCGTCGGGCCGGCCAGCAGGACGTCGCACAGCATGACGAAGAACGCGCCGGCCGCCCAGGCCACCACCGTCCACCCCGACGGCCAGATCACCACGGGGATGGCGCCGAGTGCGACGAGGAGGGCGAAGCGACCGGTGACGAACATCAGCGCGGCACGGGTACGGAATTGATCGCGGCGTCGAGGACGGCCGAGACGGACACACCCTCCAACTCGGCCTCCGGGCGCATCCCCAACCGGTGCGCCAGCGTCGACTGGGCCAGCGCCTTCACGTCGTCGGGGGTGACGAAATCGCGACCCGACAGCCAGGCCCACGCGCGACTGGTGGCCAGCAGCGCCGTCGCACCGCGCGGGCTCACCCCTAGCGACAGCGACGGCGACATCCGGGTCGCGCGGGCGATGTCGACGATGTAGCCGAGCACCGCCGGGGCGATCGCCACGCGCTTGACGGCGGCGACGCCCGCGGCGATGTCGTCGGGCGTGGCGACCGGGACCATCCCGGCACCGGCGAGGTTGCGCGGGTCGAACCCGGCGGCGTGGCGGCCAAGGATCGCGATCTCGTCCTCACGGGGCGGCAGCGGCAGCGTCACCTTCAACAGGAAGCGGTCGAGCTGGGCCTCGGGCAGCGGATAGGTGCCCTCATACTCCACGGGGTTCTGCGTCGCGGCGACCACGAACGGCGACGGCAGCTTGCGCGGCACACCGTCGATGGAGACCTGGTGCTCCTCCATCGCCTCGAGCAGCGCCGCCTGGGTCTTGGGCGGCGTGCGGTTGATCTCGTCGGCTAGCAGCATGTTGGTGAACACCGGGCCCTCGCGGAAGGTGAACTCCGACGTGGCGTTGTCGAACACGAGCGAGCCGGTGACGTCGCCGGGCATGAGGTCGGGGGTGAACTGGACGCGCTTGGTGTCGACGGCGAGCGCGGCGGCGACCGACCGGACGAGCAGGGTCTTGGCGACGCCCGGCACGCCCTCGAGCAGAATATGCCCGCGGCAGAGCAGTGCGATGAGGATGCCGGCGACGGCGGAGTCCTGTCCCACGACGGTCTTGGCGACCTCGCCGCGGACTGCCGACAATGCGGCGCGGGCCCGGTCGGACTCGAGTTGATGTTCGGCTGGTGTCGTCATAGTACGGGTCGGACTTCCTCTTCAAGGGTGGACAGATCGATGGCAAAGGCGACGAGGCCGTCGTTGGTGACCGGCAGCGGTCCGGCGAGCAGGGCGAACACCGAGTTGTAGTCGCGCCCGGTGGCCCGCGCGACCGCCGTGACGACGTCCTCGACAGGGGCGTGGCGCGAGACACCGAGTCGGCGCGGGATGGTCCGCAGGGCGTGGGTCCGCAGTTGGTCGGCGGCGCGAGAGGCATCACCGGACGCCTGATAGAGCCGGCCGCGCGCCTCGGTCGTCTCCGCCGCCTTCACGACAGCCGGCAGGGGTTCGGTGACGAGCTGACCGAAACGGCGGCCGCGCCACAGCATCAGCGCGAACAGGACTACGGTACCCAGCCCGACCATCGGCCACAGCCATCGCGGGACGTCGGGCTGCAGCGTGGGTTTGCTCGGCGGCTCGGGATCGTCCTTGGCCAGGTCGCCGTAGCTTGGCGCGAACCACTGCACCGAGTCACCCGCACCGATCATCCGCACCGCAATGCCGGCCTGATCGTGCTCGAGGATCTCACCGTTGGTGAACCAGTCCTGCGGCGCGACGACGACCTCCGGACGGCCCGCAGTCGCAGGGAAGACAGCCACGGCCGCCACCGCGGGTTGCCCCGGCGCCGGGAAGCATCGGGTGACGCGCTGTGACAGGTCGGGTACCACGAGGACCCGGGGTGCGGAGGCACGATCATCCGAACGGATCCCCGCCGCGGCGCAATCCCCTGTCGGGGAGACAGGGGCACCGGTCGACGGGTAGATACTCGCGGAGAGGCCGAATTGGGCGAGGACCTCCGAACGCGGGTCCAACAGCACGATCCGACGGGCGTTGCGGGAGCGTTCGCGCAGGATCCGCGTGCTGCTCTTCGACGCACCGGCCGCGCGGGAGATCACAACCACCGTCGACGATGAGGCGGGCCGCAGGTCTGTCAGCTCCTCCCGGGTGCGCGCAAGCTGCACTCGCACTCCATGCGTTCGAAGCGTTTCGACGAGAGCGGCAGTCCCGTCGCCGCCGGCGTTACCCGGGTCACCCGGGACGCGGTTGACGGTCCGAACGGGGTCGCGGCTCCCGCCGACGACGAGAACCCCGAGGACGAGTGCGGCAACAGCGCCGACGACGAGGAGGACCGCGACGACCGCGCCCGTGCCGGACCGTCGACCCCTCCGTGACGGGCCGGGCGCAGGCGCCGCCGAAGGCGCGGGCACCGTCGGGGCGCTCATCGGCTCACCGGGGGCAGCAGCGGCAGTGACATCTCGGCGATCTCACCGTCGACGAATCCGGTCGGTTTCGCTTCACTCAGGTCCGCGTCGAGGGCCACCAGCGCCGCCGCCGATGTCTGATCGGCCCGGCGCCCGCCGTAGGCGACGGCGTCGAAAACACCAGCGGCGGCGTACAACGCCGGGTGGTGGGCGGGGAAGATGTGGCGCAACCGCCGCGCGATGTCGTGGGCGGTGGCCGAGCGCGCGCCCAGCAGCAGTGTCCGGTCCGAGGCCGTCTGCGCAATAGCCCGCATGGCCGCGACCACCGCCGCGTTGTAGTCGCCCGCCGTCAATGCTGCTTGAGCGTCTGACCGGAACTGATCAGCGGTCCCGACGACCCCGCCGAGTACCGAACCGGGCTGGTCGTCGGTGTCGCTACCGCGTTTGCGACGCGTCTCGCGGCGCACTCGGAACACGACGTACACCGCCCCGGCGATCCACAGCGCCAGCAGGATGAACCCGACCGTCTGCGAGAGACCGCTGTTGAACAGGCCCGACAACCATCTGCCCAACCGCGTGAGCCAGCTCGGTTCCTCGGGCGGGGACCATTGATTCGACGATGGGTTCTCGTGGTAGCGGGGTTTCGACAGCTCGTCGCGCAACCACCCGCGGGCGGTGTCGTTGTCGGGGTCCAGCGCCAGGTAGAGCATCAGCGCGCCTGCCCGGCCAGTAGCGTCACGTCGTAGGCCTCCAGCCGGATCCGGGAGTCGAAATAGGACATGACCGCGAACCCGACGACGGTCGGGGAGACCACTGCGGCGGTGATCAGCAGCGCGAGCGGCGACGCACCGAAGAAGAAGCGTCCCACGACCAGGATCGCGAAGCCGATGGTGCCGTAGAGCAGCGCCTGCAGGGCGGTCGAGACGATATGGCGCGCCATGCCCCGACCAGTCAGGTACAGCGCGCGACGGATCGCCGTCAGCAGCGGTCCGCCCTCGACCGCGGCGACGACGAGGGCCATCTGGATCGGCGCGGCGACGAGCAGATACACCGTCAGCGGAACCGCGTAGAGCACCGGCAGCGCCATGATCAGCACGGTCTGCATGGCCATCGAGGTAAGCCCTGCCAGGGCTAGACCCGCGAGGATGGCGGGTGCCGCAAGAAGCACTGCACCGATTGCGCCAAGGGTGACCCGCGAGCCGGAGAAGGTCGTGGCCAGTGCCGCGCGCAACGGCATTGGCACGCCGATCGCGGCCGCGTGCATCGGCGCGGCCAGTGGACCGGTGAGTAGGACCGGGACGACGAGCGCCGCGATGAACTGCGCCACCATGCCCAGCCGGTCGTCGGCGAGGCCCGCGAGCGCGACCACCGCGGCGACGGGCACCCAGACGCACGCCCAGACGATTGCGAGGACGGCGGTGTTGCCGCGCGCGACGTTGACCGCACCGCTGACGATGTCGAGGAATCCCAGAGGGCGCAGCGGGGCGGCTCCGGGCTTGTGGGCGGCGAGTCCGGCCTCCGGTGCGGGTTGCGGTTCGGGCAGCTGCGTCGGCAGGTCGACGCCGGGAAGCGACGGAAAGTGGGCGGTGGCGGGACTGAGAACGCTGCGCTGCGGGGAGGCCGGAACCGCCTGCCACTCCGGCCCCGGGGCGGCTGAGGTCGGCAGCGCTGCGTCGACGTTGGGCGCGGTCCATTCGGACACCGGCGACTGGTCGTCGTGCGCCGTCATCGCAACCTCGCCCCTTTCCTATGGGTAGGCCTCGTTTGTCCGAACCCCAAACCTACTCAAGCAAACACCAATCGGCTGCTACCGTGACTAGAACATGTTCTAGTTCTGTCATTCGAGGAGTGATGAAGATGGCCGAGACCGCCACCGACCTGACCGCGAAGATCGGCGCCGCCGTCGACCGCTACATCGAACTGCTCACCAGCGGGGACACCGAGGCAATCGCCGACCTCTACGCCGAGGGTGCCACCGTCGAGGATCCGATCGGCGCACCGGTGCGCTCGACCCGCGCCGAACTGATCGAGTTCTACGGGCTCGTCTGCAACCTCGACGAGCACACCGCGACGCTGAAGTGGAAGAAGATCGCCGGGGACACCGCAGTGTTCGAGTTCCACCTCTTCACCAAGGCCGGTGACGCCGGATTCGAGATCACTCCGATCGACATCATGGTCTTCGACGCCGACGGCAAGGTGAAGTCCATGCGCGCCGTCTGGGATCCGGCGACCGACCTCAAACAGGTCTAGCTAGCGCCGCCCGGTCGGCCGCAGCACGACTTCCGCCGGATGCGCGTCGGCCGGCGTGTGGATCGCTGCCACGACCGCTGAGGCGACCGTCGTCGGGTCGAGGAAGCGGGACGGCTCGTAGTCGTCGCCCTCGATGGCAACGATGTCGCGCTGCATGTCGGTGTCGATGCGGCCGGGAAAGATCGACGTGACGCGCAGGTCGGGTTCCTCGAGCCGCAACGCATCGGCCAGCGCGCGCAACCCGAACTTGCTGGCCGCATACGGCGCCCAACCGGGGTTGGCGCGCATCCCGGCGCCGGAGTTGATGAAGACGACGTGCCCCTGCACTGTTCGCAGCGCGGGGAGCAACAGCCGGGTGAGTTCAGCGGCGGCGACGAGGTTCACCTCCAGGAGGTGCTGCCACTCTTCGACGGGGGTATCGGCGATCGGTTCGAGGTTCGAGGACACCCCCGCGTTGTGCACCAGCACGTCGAGTGAGGTGATGGCCTCGGTGGCCGCGGCGACCGCGTCGTAGTCGGTGAGCTCCACGTCGAAAGTGGCCGCCCCGTCGAGCGAGGTGGCCAGTGCGTCCAATTCGGGCGACGGGCGCCCGCCCAGCAGCAAGTCGTGGGTCGGCGCGAGCGCGCGGCCAATGGCGGCGCCG
>CAZVVS010000232.1:0-7734 GCA_964630585.1 uncultured Gordonia sp. | reverse complement strand
GCCAGTCCGACGGTGAGTTCGTCGAACAGGTCATCCGCCCGACCGGCCTGGTCGACCCGAATGTCGTCGTCAAGCCCACGAAGGGCCAGATCGACGACCTGGTCCACGAGATCCGTGAACGCACCGAGCGCGACGAGCGGGTGCTGGTCACCACGCTCACGAAGAAGATGGCCGAGGACCTCACCGATTACCTTCTCGAGCTGGGGATCCGGGTCCGCTACCTGCATTCGGAGGTAGATACTTTGCGCCGTGTCGAACTGCTGCGGCAATTGCGACTGGGGGAGTACGACGTCCTCGTCGGTATCAACCTTTTGCGCGAGGGCCTCGACCTGCCCGAGGTGTCCTTGGTGGCGATTCTCGACGCCGATAAAGAAGGGTTCCTGCGCAGCACGACCTCGCTGATCCAAACCATCGGCCGCGCCGCGCGAAACGTGTCCGGCGAAGTGCACATGTACGCCGATAAGGTCACCGACTCGATGCAGAATGCGATCGATGAAACCGAGCGGCGCCGCGAAAAGCAGATCGCCTATAACAGGGAGGCCGGCATCGATCCGCAGCCGCTGCGGAAGAAGATCGCCGACATCCTCGACCAGGTCTATCGCGAAGCCGACGACGAGGTGAGCGTCGGCGGATCAGGCCGCAACGCGACGCGCGGCCGTCGGGCGCAGGGCGACAACCCCAAGGGTTCGACCAGTGCGGGCGTCATCGAGCGCCGGGATGTGTCGGCCATGCCGCGCGCAGAGTTGGCGGATCTGATCGCCCAGCTCACCGACCAGATGATGTCGGCGGCCCGAGACCTGCAGTTCGAGCTCGCCGGCCGGCTGCGCGACGAGATCGCCGATTTGAAGAAGGAACTACGCGGAATGGATGCCGCAGGTATCAAGTAGACACGGGGCGAATGAGACCTGTGCAGCGCCGAATCCGATAGTGTGTCAAGCGCAACTGTGGTGAGCATTACGATTGCCGTACAGGTGGTCCGAACGCGCACTAGCCTGGATGGCAGAACACG
The DNA here is from genome assembly GCA_964630585.1 of uncultured Gordonia sp. GTDB lineage: Bacteria > Actinomycetota > Actinomycetes > Mycobacteriales > Mycobacteriaceae > Gordonia. Next base: position 6,725 of record CAZVVS010000232.1, on the reverse strand, counting down.
TTATTCGCACGTCATGCGAAATCTGGAGGGAATTGTCAATGGCTGCATACAGCACCGTGGTAGTGGGCACCGACGGGTCCGAGTCCTCGATGAAGGCGGTGGAACGCGCCGGTGCGATCGCCGGTGAGAACGCGACGCTGGTCATCGCGTGCGCGTACTTCCCCAACGAGGGCCGCGACATCGAGGCTGTGTCCGACGTCCTCAAGGACGAGGCCTACCAGGTCCACGGCTCCGCTCCCACCGAGGAGATCCTGCGCACCGCCAAGGAGCGCGCGCAGAAGGCGGGCGCCAAGCTGATCCAGCAGCGCCCTGTCAAGGGCGCCCCGGTGGACGCGCTGCTGCAGCTCGTCGTCGACGTCAAGGCCGACCTGCTGGTCGTCGGCAACAAGGGCCTCAACACGCTTTCGGGCCGTCTGCTCGGCTCGGTGCCGGCCGACGCCGCGCGCAAGGCCGCGGTCGACGTCCTCATCGTCCACACGACGTAATCAGCGTCGGGCTCAGTGCCCGACACCGACTTCTTGCCACCCGGGTAGGTCCGCCAACTCGGGTGGCAAGTCATTTTCGGCGACGATGACGAGGCGCTGCGTGGCCCGCGTAAGGGCCACGTAGAGGTCGTTGGCGCCGCGCACCGACGTGGCCAAGATCGCCGCCGGTTCCACGACGACGGTGTTGTCGAACTCCAGTCCCTTGCACCCGGTGACGGTGTGCGCGACGATGTCGCGCTGTTCGCCCAGCTCCGCCAAAGCGCGCGCGGTTGCGGCATAGTCGTCGTCGGCGACGATGATGCCGGTCAGCCCGGGCCAATCGGCTTGTGCGGCGATCGCCACCGCGTCGACGGCGGCACCTTGCTCACCCGAGTGCACCGCTGTCGGCTCGATGCCGTTGGCGCGCAGGGACGTCGGTGGGGTCAGCGCCGGATCGATGCGCTTGAGGAGGCGGGCGGCGAAGCGCATGATCTCGGCCGGCGTGCGGTAGTTGACTGTGAGCTCGTGCAGGCGCCACCGCTTCTGCACATACGGATCGAACACCGCCGCCCACGATTGTGCGCCCGCCGGGTTGGAGGTTTGGGCCGTGTCCCCGATGACGGTCATCCAGCGGTTCGGGATGCGGCGCATCACCATCCGCCACGCCATCGCCGAGAGCTCCTGGGCCTCGTCGACGATGACGTGTCCGAAAGTCCACGTCCGGTCGTCGTAGGCGCGTTCGGCCGTCGTCCGGTGGCGGGTCACACTTTGGCGCTGCGCCAACTGCTCGGCGTCGATGAGGTCGTAGGCCATGAGGATCTCGGGGTCGATCTCGTCCTCGAGGTCCTGCGGCGCCGATCCGGCGAGGATGTCGAGGGCCTCCTGCGCTTCGGCGAGTTTGGCCCGCCACTGGGCCCGCTGGGCGGCCTCGTCGTCGGCGGTCCCCGCACCGACCAGCTCGGCGATCTCGTCGAGCAGCGGCACGTCGCCGACGGTGATCGGCGCGCCCGCGGGCCGTACCAGCGCAGCGCGGTCGGTGTGGGACCAACCGGGTGTCACCGTGCGGATCGCCGACGGTGAGGAAAGCAGGTCGTCGAGGGCGCGTTTCGGCTCGAGACGCGGCCAGAATTCGAGCACGGCGCGCACGAGGTCATCGTCGGCGCGCATCTCGTCGCGGATATCGGCGATATCCGATCCCGACAGCATCTGCGTCCCGTCCAGCAGTGACGACCCGATGCGCTTGGCATACGCGGTGGCCAGGCCGTGCAGTGCGGAACGGAGGAATTCGCGCTGCGCCTGGTTGTGTGCCTTACGCGTGCTGCGTGCGCGGGCCCGGGCGTTCTTGACCAGTTCGGAATCGATGGCCAGCGGGTAGCCGTCGAAGTGGACGGTCACCGGTGTGCGGGGCAGCGACTGGTAGGTCCGGACGTGGCGGCGCAGCACGTCGAGGATGTCGGTGGAGCCCTTGAGGACCGCGGCGCGCGGCGGGTCGACGACGTCGGTGTCCAGGCCGGGCAACAGATTGCCGATGGTGGTGAGCAGCACGCCGGTCTCGCCGAGGGAGGGGAGGACCTGCGAGATGTAGCGCAAGAACTCCGTGTTGGGCCCGATGATCAGCACGCCGCTGCGCGCCAGCAGGTCGCGGTGGGTGTAGAGCAGGTAGGCCGCGCGGTGCAAGGCCACAGCCGTCTTTCCGGTACCCGGACCGCCCTGCACGACGCTGACCCCGCGGTGCGTCGACCGGATGATCAGGTCCTGCTCGCGCTGGATGGTTTCGACGATGTCGGTCATCTCGCCGGTGCGGGCCGCGTTGAGGGCGGCGACGAGTGCGGATTCGTTCACCACGTCGCCGAGGGTCACCGTGCCGTCGGGGGTTCCGTCGGACTCGCTAAGCGCGATCGAGCCGTCGAGCACCTCGTCGGTGACCGCCCGGACCTCGCGGTTGCCGGTGCGCACGTGGCGGCGCACGCGCACACCGTCGGGATCGGCGGCGGTGGCGAGATAGAACGGTCGTGACATCGGTGCCCGCCAGTCCAGCAGCAGGGTGGTGTCCTCGTCATCGTCGTCGAGGACGCCGATACGGCCGATGCGGCGGGTCTCAACCCTGCCGGTCGCGCCGTCTGCGCCCGCGGTGCTCTCTGCTTCGGCATCGACCTCGAGCCGACCGAAGTACAGGTTGTGCTCGGCGGCGTCGAGTTTCGCGAGGTCCTCGACGTAGAGGCGCTCGTAGGATTCGCGCTCGGATTGGGCCTGCGGCGTGCCGCCGCTCTCGGCTAGGGTCTCGCGCAGCCGTCGGTTCGTCGTCGTGCGCATCCGGTCGATGCGTCCGTACACGGCGTCGAGGTGGCGCTGCTCGTCGGCTATGCGGGGATCGGGATTCACAGTTGATCCAGTGTAGTCGGACCAGGGCGGGCTCGCCGGGCACGGTAAGTGGGAGTAGGACTCAATTATAGTCCCAGTTATTTGCTAAGTGGGTATATATATTGAGCAAAGGCCCGGGTCACACCGGCCAAGCACGAGGAGGCTGAGATGTCATGGCCGTCGCTCGATTATGAGCGGGTTTGGTGGGCGCCGCAGCAGGGCACGAGCCCACGGGATCGACGAGGGGGTCCCTATCGTGCAGCGATCCCGGCGGAGATCGGTGACAAAGACCCGGCGCTTCCGACGTCGACGAACGCGCTGATGGAAGAGGCCTCGGTTGCGATCGCGCGGTTCGACGCCGAGATGGGCGGCGAAGTCGCTCCGTTCGGTGCGGTGTTGCTGCGCTCGGAATCCTCTTCGTCGTCGGAGATTGAACAGCTGACGGCATCCGCGAAAGCGATCGCGCTCGCCGAGCTCGGGGACACGAGTAAACGCAACGCGACCGCGATCGTCGCCAATACCCGCGCAATGCAGGCGGCCGTCGACCTGTCTGACCGATTGGACGGCGAATCGATCTTGGCCATGCACCGAGCGCTGCTCGGAGATTCGGACCCGCGAGTCCCCGGCGGGGTTTGGCGAACTGAACCGGTGTGGATCGGAGGGGGCAGCACTCCGCACACGGCGACGTTCGTCCCGCCGCGGTACGAGCTCATTCCTGATGCCATTGCCGACCTGGAGCGGTTTGTCGACCGCGACGACATTCCGGTGCTGACCCAGGCGGCGGTCGCGCACGCGCAGTTCGAGACCATCCATCCGTTTCCGGATGGCAACGGGCGCACGGGGCGGGCGTTGCTGCACTCGATGCTGCGCGGCAAGGGGCTCACGCAGAATGTCACCGTTCCGATCTCGGGTGGGCTACTTGTGTCACCGGAGCGCTATTTCTCAGCCCTGACCGCCTACCGCGAAGGCGATATCGAGCCCATCGCCCGTGTCATAGCGGAGGCGTCGTTCAGTGCAGTTGCCAATGGCCGGCGACTCGTGCGGGGACTCCGTGAGATTCGGGCGAACTGGCGAGAGATTCTTCCCGCTCGGCGGGGCTCGGCGAGTCGGCGGATTCTCGACGAGCTGGCCAAGCAGCCGGTGATGGACACTGCGTTCGTCCAACGTGAGTTGCGCATCAGCGCATCGGCTGCCCAGCGTGCGTTCGCCGACCTTGAATCGGCGGGTATCGTCCGCGAGTTCAGCGGGATGAGGCGCAACCGGTGCTGGCGAAGCGACGAGGTGCTCGCCGAACTCGACGCGTTCGCGACCCGGGCGGGCAAGCGCAGTTCACCATGGACTGACTAGCCACCCGCGCTGATCACCAGCCGCGGGCCTCCCATTCGAGCAACTTCGGACGTTCGTTGCCCAGAGTCGTGTCGGAGCCGTGGCCGGGGTACACGGCGGTGTCATCGGGATAGACGTCGAACAGTTTCGTCGTCACGTCACCCAGGAGGCGCTCGAAGTCGCCGGGCTGCCACGTCTTGCCGACACCGCCGGGGAACAGGCAGTCGCCGGTGACGAGCTGCGCCGACAGCGGGCCCGCCGCGTCGTCGCTGGGATCACGCAGCGCCAGGGCGATCGACCCCTCGGTGTGCCCGGTGAGGTGGATGGCCGAGAGCGTGAGATTGCCGACGTTGATCTCGTCACCGTCGGCGAGAAGGCGGTCGGGGGCGAGGGGCAGCAGCGGGGCGTCGTCGCAGCCCGCGAGGGTGGGCACGCCGGTGGCGGCGGCGACCTCTGCCAGCGCCTGCCAATGGTCGGGGTGGCCATGCGTGGTGAGGATGGCACGCAGTGTGCCGGGCAGTTCGTCCAGCAGCGCGAGGATTGCCGGGGCGTCGTTGGCGGCGTCGATGAGCAGTTGGTCGCCGGTCTGCGTGCAGGTCAGCACGTACACGTTGTTGTCCATGGGGCCGACCGACATCTTGGTGATGGTCGCGTTGGCGGTGGTGCGTCGTTGCGGCTGGTGCGGACCTGCGACGGAGCCGGTGTAGTGGTCGTCGACGGGGCTGATCGAAGTCATGGACCAACGGTAGCGGCCGGGGCCGATTTGGTGCCGAAGCCTAGAATTATCGGCAGTGTCAGAGGTCGCCTGTATATGTGGACGCGACTGTATCGACGGCGCCCGACGGCCGGGGCACCGACAACTGTGAGGATGCGTAGTGGTTGACCGTTTGATCGTGCGCGGCGCGCGCGAGCACAACCTGCGGGGGATCGATGTCGATCTGCCGCGGGATTCGCTGATCGTGTTCACCGGCCTTTCCGGGTCGGGGAAGTCGTCGCTCGCGTTCGACACGATCTTCGCCGAGGGGCAGCGCCGCTACGTCGAGTCACTGTCGGCGTATGCACGGCAGTTCCTCGGCCAGATGGACAAGCCCGACGTCGACTTCATCGAGGGGCTGTCGCCCGCAGTGTCGATCGACCAGAAGTCGACCAACCGCAATCCGCGGTCGACCGTCGGCACGATCACCGAGGTCTACGACTACCTGCGCCTGCTGTACGCGCGGGCCGGGACCGCGCATTGCGCGGTGTGCGGGGAGAAGATAGCCAAGCAGACCCCGCAGCAGATCGTCGACCAGGTCCTGGCCATGGACGAGGGCACTCGTTTCCAGGTGTTGGCGCCGGTCGTTCGGTCGCGCAAGGGTGAGTTCGTCGACCTGTTCGCGGACCTGCAGACCCAGGGTTTCGCCCGCGCCCGCGTCGACGGTCGGGTGTACCCGCTGACCGAGCCGCCGACCCTCAAGAAGCAGGAGCGCCACGACATCGACGTCGTCGTCGACCGCCTCGCCGTCAAACCGTCGTCGAAGCAGCGGCTCACCGACTCGATCGAGACGGCGCTGCGCCTTGCCGACGGGATCGTCGTCCTCGACTTCGTCGACGTCGACGAGCACGACGCGAACCGTGAGCGTCGCTTCTCCGAGCGGATGGCCTGCCCCAACGGACACGTGATCGCCATCGACGATCTGGAGCCGCGCTCCTTCTCGTTCAACTCGCCCTATGGTGCGTGCCCGGCATGTGACGGCCTGGGCGTCAGCAAGGTCATCGACGAGGAGCTGGTTGTCCCCGATCCCGAGCTGAGCCTGGCCGAGGGCGCGATCGCGCCGTGGTCGTCGGGCCACAACGCCGACTACTTCCTGCGCTTGCTGTCGGGTCTGGCCGAGGAGATGGGCTTCGACCTCAACGCGCCATGGCACAAGCTGCCGGCGGCCGCGCGCAAGGCCATCCTCAACGGCAGCGAGCACCAGGTGCACGTGAAGTTCCGCAACCGGTACGGCCGCACGCGGTCGTACTACACGGAGTTCGAGGGCGTCATGGCCTTCCTCTCGCGGCGCTCGGAGCAGACCGAGTCCGACGTGATGAAGGAGCGTTACGAGGGATACATGCGCGACGTGCCGTGCGAGGCGTGCGGCGGCGCGCGGCTGCGCCCGGAGATCCTGGCGGTCACCATCGACTCGAAGGAGTACGGGCCGAAGTCGATTGCCGAGGTCAGTGCGCTGTCGGTCGCGCAGTGCGCGCTGTATCTGAACAGCCTGACCTTGGGGGCGCGCGAGGAGGCGATTGCCGGTCGCGTGCTCAAGGAGGTGCAGGCACGTATCCGGTTCCTGCTCGACGTCGGGTTGGAGTACCTGTCGCTGGCGCGGGCCGCGGGCTCGCTGTCTGGCGGCGAGGCACAGCGGATCCGGCTGGCCACGCAGATCGGGTCGGGGCTGGCGGGTGTCCTGTACGTGCTGGACGAGCCGTCGATCGGCTTGCACCAGCGTGACAACCGCCGCCTTATCGACACGCTGGTGCGCCTGCGCGACCTGGGCAACACGCTGATCGTCGTCGAGCATGACGAGGACACCATCCGTGCCGCCGATT
>CAZVVS010000231.1:0-7782 GCA_964630585.1 uncultured Gordonia sp. | reverse complement strand
GATGCCGGAGCTGTTGCCGCCGGTGTGGACGTGGTTGTTGCGCTCCACGCTCGGGTAGCGCTGCAGGATCACGTCGTCGAAGCCGCCCATCGCGGCGAGACCCGCGAACGCAGGCTTGAGCTTGCCAAGCGACTCGACGGTGGTGCCGGGGCGCATGTGCTCGTCGTGGTCGAGCAGCGTGACGCCGTTGATGTCGGTCACCGGGATCACCGACTTGGCGAAGTAGCCCGACTCCCACGCCTTGGCGGCACGGGCCTGCGACTCGGCGGCGTAGCCGTCGACGTCCTCGCGGGAGAAGCCCTCGATGGTCGCGATCAGGTCGGCACCGATGCCCTGCGGGTTGATGTAGTTGTCGTAGGCCGTGGTCGGGTCGGCGAAGAGCGCACCGCCGTCGCTGCCCATCGGGACGCGCGACATCGACTCGACGCCACCGGCGAGGACAAGATCGTCGAAGCCGGAGGCGACCTTGGCGGCAGCCAGGTTCACGGCCTCGAGGCCCGACGCGCAGAAGCGGTTGATCTGGGTACCCGGAACGGTCTCACCAAGGCCGGACACGAGCGCAGCGGTACGTGCGATGACCGCGCCCTGCTCGCCGACCGGGGACACGACGCCGAGGATGACGTCGTTGATGTCGGTGGGGTCAAGGCCGCCGTGGCGGGCGAGGAGGGAGTTGATCAGACCCGAAACCAGGTCGACCGGCTTGACGCTGTGCAGCGCGCCGCCGCGCTGCTTGCCACGAGGCGTGCGGACGGCCTCGTAGATGAATGCTTGCTCGGGCACAGATGTTCCTTTCACACGAACCATCGGTTGGTTACGCATTGCAGACTAACGCGCAATAACTTTTTTGGCTATACCCGGTGGTCAATTGGTTCAACTTCTCGTTTTCGTGGGCTATGGTCTGTTCACCATGACCATGCAATCCGCTCGGGCGAGCCGCCCGGCCGACCGTCGCAGCCAGCTCATCGAGCGGGCCGCCGACCTGTTCGTGCAGCGCGGATACCCGCATGTCTCGATGGCCGACATCGCGCGCGCCGCGGGGGTCACCGCACCGTCGCTGTACCGGCATTTCGACGACAAGCGCGACCTCCTCGGCGCCGCCGTTCTCTCCGGCGTCGACGATCTGGAGACGTGCACCGATCGCGCTCTCGCACAGCCATCCTCCTCCATCCGCGACACGTTGCGGGCGCTTTTCGAGGCGCTGGCCAAGCGCCCACTCTCGGCGTCGTTGTGGCGCTGGACCGTCGGTTATCTCAGCGACGAGCAGAACCGCGAGGTCGCGCTGCGCACCCGTGCGGTGCTGCGACGATGGGCCGACGCGCTCTTGGGTCCGGCCGGTGCCGGGAGCGATGCGAGTGGGCCGGAGGAGTCCGGCGCCGGGAGCGAAACGAGCGGGCCGAACAAACCCGGCGGTGCCACTCCCCTGGCCGATTGGGAGCGCTCCCAGCTGACTTGGGCGCTACTGTCGGTCGCCGGGTCGAGCGCGGTGCACAAGACTCGGCTCTCACCGTCGAAAGAGGTCGACGAACTCGTCGGCCGCGGCTTGCGCCTACTGGCGCTGCGACCATCGCAGGCACCACCCCGCGGTCCGGCCATGCCGGCCTCACCGTCGACGACGAGGCGCGACGAGATCCTCGACGCGGCGTCGACGCTGTTCTCCGAACGCGGTTACGCCGACGTCGGCGTCGACGAGATCGGTGCGGCGGTCGGCATCAGCGGACCGAGCGTGTACAACCACTTCCCGTCGAAGGAGGCGATCCTCGTCGGCATCGGGCAGCGCAGCGCGGCGCGCCTGGAGGCCGGGGTGATCGCGGCGTACGCATCGGCCCCCGACCTCTCGAGTCCCGGCGCGGCCGCCGCGGTCCTCCGAGCGCTGGTGGACTCATACGTCACGGTGATCACCGCGACGCCGGATCTGTCGGTCTCGTTCAATAACTCGGCGGCGCTCAGCGCCGATCCGGCGGCCGCGCTGCTGGACAGCCAGCGTCGATACGTCGCGAGGTGGATCGAATTGCTCCCGCAGGCCGATCCCACCGTTGCGGGTCCGGCTGAGGCGGGTGTCGGCGTGCACGCGGCGCTGTCGATCGTCAACGATGCCGTGCGACTGCGCCGCGGGACGTTGCGGCCGGAGTTCGGTGCCGAGATGGCCTATCTGATGACGGGCGTGCTGTTGACTACGGTTGACCGATGACCGATTCCACCGACCCGCGGGAGCCGCGGTACAGCCGCGACGAACTGGCTGCGCAACTCGGCGCCTCGCCCGAACTCGTCGAGCGGCTGTGGAACGCCTTCGGCTTCGCACGGCGCACCACCGACGAGAAGATCTTCTCCCAGCGAGATGTCGAGGCGCTGCGGTTCTTCGCCGCGTCGTCGCGGGTCATTCCCGAGGACGAGCAGGTTGCGATCGCACGCGCCGTGGGCCAGACGATGGCACGGCTGACCGACTGGCAGGCCGACATGCTGCTGGAGCTCTCGCACAACGACGCCATCACGTGGTCGGTCGAGGACATGACAAAGGCGCTCGGCACGATCCAGCAGTTGGTGTGGCGACGGCACCTGGAGATGGCACTGGCGCGCGACCTGGCCACGCGCGACTCAGTCGACGCCGAGGCGCAACGGCTGGCGGGGGTGCGCACGACCGAGGTCGTCGGGTTCGCCGACATCGTCGGGTTCACGAGCCTGTCGCGGCGCATCGATATGGCTGGTCTGGAAAGCCTGCTGGAGGCGTTCGAGGACCGCGTGCACGTGGTTATCTCCCGGCACGGCGGCCAGGTCATCAAGACGCTCGGCGACGCGGTCCTGTTCACCAACGTCGACGCCGCTGCCGCCGCCCTGACGGCACTGGAGATCCAGGAAGAGGTCGCCGATGTCGAGCCGGTGCCCCAACTGCGCGTCGGCATGGCTTACGGCGACATCCTCAACCGCCACGGCGACGTGTTCGGTGAACCGGTGAACATCGCGTCGCGGCTGTGCGGGTCGGCACGACCGGGGACGATCCTGGTCAACGCCGAACTGTCGGACCTGTTGGAGGCAGACGAACGCTTCCGGGTGCGATCGATCCCGACGCTGTCGGTGCGCGGATACCGCCGCCTGAAGGCGTCAGCGGTGGCGAGGCCCAAGCCCGTCCGGGAGCACTGACGGGCCGAGCTGCGGGACCATTGTCCCTGGTAAGGGCAGTACTGCTGCGGACGCGGCGAAAATCTGGTGGCGCGATGTCCGACCCCTCGCCTACTGTCGGGGGCTATGACCGAACCGGACATCGCCATCGAGGCTCTCGACCTGGTCAAACGGTTCGGTGATTTCACCGCCGTCGACGGGGTCAGTTTCGTCGTACCCCGCGGAACCGTCCTGGGCCTACTTGGCCCAAACGGCGCGGGCAAGACGACGACGGTCCGCATGATGACCACGCTGACGACGCCGACGAGCGGCACTGCCCGCGTGGCCGGCTACGACGTGACGACCCATCCCGACGAGGTGCGCCGCAACATGGGCCTCACCGGTCAGGCAGCCACCGTCGACGAGATCCTCACCGGGCGCGAGAACCTCGCGATGATCGGCGGGCTCTACGGGATCGGGCGCAAGGCGCTGGCGGCTCGCAGTGATGAGCTGTTGGAGCAGTTCTCTCTGTCGGATGCGGCGGACAAGCCGGCGAAGGACTACTCCGGCGGTATGCGCCGACGCCTGGACCTGGCGACGAGTCTGCTGGCCGCACCCCCTGTGCTGTTCCTCGACGAGCCGACGACCGGCCTCGACCCGCGCAGCCGCACCGAGCTCTGGGACGTGCTGCGCGACCTGGTCAACGACGGCACCACGCTGCTGCTGACCACCCAGTACTTGGAGGAGGCCGATCAGTTGGCCGACGACATCGTCGTCGTCGACCACGGCCGCATCATCGAGCACGGCACCGCGCTTGAGCTCAAGGAGCGGGCGGGCGCGGCGAGCCTCGTCCTGACCGTGTCCAACGCCGAGGACCTCGCGGCGGCCGCACAAGTGTTGCGCCGCTCCGGGCACGAGGTGTTTGTGGAGCCCAATGCGCGACGGGTGACCATGACTGCCAACGGACTCGGCGACCTGACGAGTGCCGCCGGATGGCTCGACGAGACCGGGATCGCCGTCGACGACCTGGGGCTGGCCCGCCCGAGCCTCGACGACGTGTTCCTGTCGTTGACGGGGCGGCGAACCGAACCCGACGAGACTGAGCAGGAGGCGTCGCTATGACCACGACGACAAGCACTGTGCCCGCGCGCAGCACCAGCTTGCCGATCACGCCGACGAGCCTGTGGCGACAGTCGTGGATCATGGTGAAGCGCAACCTGATCCACACCAAGCGCATGCCCGAGATGCTGGCCGACGTGACGTTCCAGCCGATCATGTTCGTGCTTTTGTTCGCGTTCGTGTTCGGCTCGGCGATCGCCGTGCCGGGCAGCGGCAACTACCGCGAGTTCCTGTTGCCCGGGATCATGGGACAGACGATCGCGTTCACCGCATTCATCGTGGCGACCGGCGTGACCGCCGACTTGGAGAAGGGCATCATCGACCGGTTCCGGTCGTTGCCGATCCACCAGTCGTCGGTGATCGTGGGCCGGGCGATCGCCGCGGTGCTGCACTCGTCGATCGGCATCGTCGTCATGGCGGTCACCGGGCTGGCGATCGGGTGGCGCATCCGGACGTCAGTCCCCGAAGCGGTTCTCGGGTTCGCGCTCGTCCTGCTGTTCGGCTTTGCGATGATCTGGTTCGGACTGCTCGTCGGATCGCAGTTCAAGACCGTCGAGGCGGTGAACGGCTTCATGTTCACCACCCTGTTCCCGATCACCTTCCTCTCCAACGCCTTCGTACCCACCGCGGGCATGCCGAGTTGGCTGAAGACGATCGCCGAGTGGAACCCGATCTCATCGCTGGTCCAGGCCATGCGCGTGCTGTGGGGCAACGGTCCCGCCGCTCCCGAAGGTGCTCCCTGGCCGCTACAGCACCCCGAGCTCGCGACCATCGTCTGGTCGGTCCTACTGACTGCGGTCATCGCCCCCATTGCGATCCGCGCGTACTACCGCCGCACCACCGACTGAGTTCGGATCGGTGATCGCGAGCAGCGGGTCCGCACATCGCGACCCAGGACCGTTTCGGCAACCCCGCATCGATCGAGGCGGAATTGCCGAAACGGTGCAGGGTTGGGGTCACGTCGCATTCCACAGGTGGCGGTAGTACGCGAGACGGGCGCGGTCGGGCTCGACACCGTAGGCCTCGATGAGCGCATCGGACCAGCCAGGGCCGTAGTTCCACTCGGTGCTCATCGACGCCACGAGCCAGGAGGCGCACCCGCTCGGGGATTGCGACCGGCTCGATGGGGATCGTCATCGCCCCATCATCGCCAGGCAGCTCCATGAGCTGCGGAGAACTGCACGTATTCCGTGGACAGACGTGATTATCACGCCCATCCCCGTAATACGTACAGATCTCAGCAGGGGTTACCCGGTGATCGCGAGCGCGCCGAGCGGATCGGCGTAGATCGCGTCGAGGGAGACCGCGCCGGCCGCCTGCTGCTGCACGGTGACCCCCGCACGCGAGACCCGCACGTCGCGCTTGGCGGTGACGCTCGTGTCGCGGATGACACGAGCCACGACGGGCAGCGTCTGCGGCGCATCGGTGAAGGCCTGGCCGCCCAGCACGACGTGGTCGGGGTTGAAGATATCGGCGATCAGCGCGACCGCGCGCCCGAGGACCTCGGCGCGCTCGGTCAGGATGTCGCGGGCGGTCTCGTTCCCGTCACGTGCAGCCTCGTGGACCTCGGCGTTCTCGGAGATCTCCAAGCCCGCCGCACGTGCGGCGGCGACGATCCCGGTGTCGCTGGTCGCGGCCTCGAGCTGACCGGTGCGATGCGGGTCGAGCAGCGTCGTCGCGCCGATCGGGAAGTGTCCGATGACCGGCGGACCGGCACTGGGCGTGTGGACCGAGCCATCGACACTGAACGCGACGCCGACCATTTCACGGGCGTAGAAGTACAAGAAGCTGGACCGCTGCGCCGGGTTGGCGACCAGTTCGGCGGCAGCCATCGCCTCGACGTGCGACGCCACCGACACCGGGTAGCCCAGCGTCTGGGCGAAGATGCGCCCGACCTCGGCCTGCGACCAGCCGAGACGCGGGTGGTCGACGACACCGCCGTCATGCACGCGGCCGCCAAGCGCGACGCCGACCCACCGGATCTCCCGGTTACGCCAGCGCGAGAGGAATCCGGCGACGCTGTGAGCCAGCGCGGTGAGCGCGTTTTCGGCACCCGCATCGGCCGGGGTCGGCACCGAGATGGCGCCGACGACGCGGTGCAGCAGGTCGTGGGCAGTGATCGAGGTGACCTTGTAACCGATGTGCACACCGATGGTCAGGTGCTCGGCAACAGAGACCTCGACCGGCAGGCGCGGACGACCGACCGCCCCGGCGGGTGCGAGGTCGCCGCGCTCACGGATGAGGCCGGCCTTGAGGAGGGCACCGACCTGGCGGTTGACCGTCGAGATCGAGAGTCCGGTGGACTCGGCGATCTCATCGCGGAAGACCGGGGCCGACAGCCGGACGGCGCGCAGCACCTGCGCGGCGGGCCGATCGGAGAGGGCGAGGTCGGGGGTGGTGACGTGGACGTCGGCGACCCGCGGCCGCGCGGGCAACGGGGCGCCGACCGGGCGCGGCGAGCGCGAATGCGGAACGCGCGGCACGGTTGCGAGACGTGCGGTGTCAGTGGTGGGGCGATCAAGAATGCTGGTCATGGTGTTGTCCTGGGGTGCATGCCAACGTGAGCAGCGCTCATCGGCGTCGGCGGGATTGAATGCAGGTAAGCCCGGCAAGGGCACTGGGTCGGAACGATCAGTGCATTCGGCAACAACACAGCATTCGCGCAAGCGGCAGACGGCAGCCCAAAGCAGTGGTCACGTAGGTGACCTCCGGGGCATTCGCTTGCGACGACATGTCGGCCAAGCTAGCAGTGCGCGGAAGTAGGCGCAATACGAGCAGGCCTGCGCCCCGGCGAAAGGTGGTGCAAGTCACCGCCTACGCTGGGCCAATGGGTTCTCTATACCTCGTGCGACACGGTCAAGCTCACGCATCGGCCTACGGCGTCTCCGACGCGGCAGGCGGCGATGAACTCGACGGGGAAGCCGCGGGCGCCCTCACCCCCACCGGCCAAATGCAGGCCGGTGTCACCGGCACCGTCCTGAGCGGCCTCGTCCCCAGTTTCACCAACGCGATCAGCGGTGGACTCCTGCGGCAGCGGCAAACGCTGGCCGGGGTGATCGGTGCATTCGACGAGCAGCCCGGCGCCGTCGTCGACGAGGGGTGGGACGAATACGACCTCGCGGGCCTGATGAACGCGCCGACTGCCGCGGAGTACGCCGACGGGCGCAGTTTCCAGCAGTCCCTCGATGCCATGCTCGACGCGTGGATCACCGGTGAACTCGACGCAGCGGAGCCGTTCGAGGAATATGCCCGCCGAGTTGCGGCCGCCGGTCAGCGCGCGATCGATGAAGCGGGGTCGGGGCGCAACGTTCTCGTCGTGTCGTCGGCCGGGACGATCACCCTGTGGCTCGCGCAGCACTTGGGCCTGGACTCGCGGCACTGGCCGCGCCTGTCCGCGACGATGATGAACGCCTCAATCACCCGCTGCATCGTCGGGAGGAAAGGCGTCACCATCGTCTCGATCAACGAGCACCTGCACCTGTCCGATCGTGACGGCGGGATCGCCACCTTCCGCTAGTTCCTTGGGTGGTCGAGTAACTGCGAGGACGTCGGCCGACTGCACGCGACGAC
>CAZVVS010000230.1:0-7908 GCA_964630585.1 uncultured Gordonia sp. | reverse complement strand
GCCTCGCCTGCTGGCTGCGGTACGGCCCGGCCGGGCGTCTCTCCTCCGTCCCGGACGGGGTGGTCGCGTGATGGGCGGGTGGTGGCACCCGAACAGCCGGAAGACCCACTGTCGTCGGTTCCATCCGTACGACGAGGCGAACACGTACCGGAACCCGACGACTGGCAAGCGTCAGTGTCGGACCTGCAACCGGGAGGAGCACAGGGCGAGGTACTGGCGGGAGCGGGTGGCCGCGTGAGGTGGGCGCTGGACGCGACCGAGACGGATTCCGCGGTGCATCTGCTGGTGTCCCCGTTGGACGCGGAGGCACGCATGGAGGTGCTCTGGCCGGTGGCCCCCTCGCCAGTGTGCGGCTGGAAGGGGCGGGGGCAACTGGGTCACGTGTGCGCCGGTTGCCAGTTCGGGCTCGGGTCGTTGCTGTCGTACTCCCGCCTGGTGAGGGCCGGGCGGCTGAGAGGGAAGGAGATGCGGAATGGCTGAGAACGCGTTGACGAGGCGGGTACGGGCCCGGTTCGCGGGGAAGCGGGAGGTGGGGTTGGACCCGTCGACTGTCGAGAAGCGGGTGCGGTTGGGACGGACTCGGGCGGACGCCGAGGAGACGACGTGGCCGGTCTCGGCTGCGGACGTGAACCCGTTCGCTTCCCGGCTTGAGCGGGCGTCGAGGGGGAAGCGGTGACGTGGACGTGATGGCCGTGCTGCCGATGCCCCTGGATGCCGCCGTCCAGGACGCGGTGCTGAACGGCTGGCTGGTCGTGGCCGGGCCGAGCAGCCCTGGCCAGCACGGAACTGAGCGGACTCGCTGAAGGAACGAGGGAAAGGAGCAGAGGATGGACGTGACGATTGGCAGGGGCGTGGGGCTGACGGATGCCCAGACGCGTCGGCTGGCGCAGATCGAGCAGCAGGGTGGCCCGGGTTCGGACTTCGAGAGGGGGAACTGCGCGCTATCCAGCGGTACGCCAATGGTGCCGATCAGATGCGGGTCGACGCCCTTCTCCAGCGCGGCCAGGTGGACGTGGGCAAGGAGGAGCGTCGAGCCCGGCTCAGGAACCACCAGTGCCCTACCTGTGGGCAGTCCCTACGGGAGGGTTCGTGATGTTCGAGGAGTACCCGGAGGTCGCGGAGGTGGACGGGCTGCTCGCCGACGTGGACGCAGAGGAGGCAGCGTACCTGGAGTGGACTCGGGAGCGGCGTGGTGAGTTCCGGGAGGCCCAGGAGGCGCACCGGGCGATGGTGGACAAGGCGATCCGGGATGGGAAGCCGCCCCCGGACAAGCCCGAGCCGGTGGTGTCCGAGCAGGACCACGCTCGGCGGGTGGCGACCTTCGCTGGGCGTCGGCGGATGCTCCAACGGCAGCGTCAGCGGGCGATCGCCTCGATCGGCCCCGCGGTCGAGGAGGCCGCTCGGGAGGAGTGGACACGGCAGCTCTCCGAGGCAGGTGAACTCGTGGATGCGCTGAGAGCAGTGGCCGGGCAAGTCGCCGCGGCCCAGAGGCGGGTCAACGAGTGCCGGAACGCCCAGTCGGCGATCAACCGGGACTACTCGAAGTCGGCGGTCGAGGTGCTGGAGCCGATGAAGCCCATGACACCGGAGACCCTGCTGCACGTGGTGGAGCACGGTTCCGACCCCTTCGCGGAGCGCCGGGCGAGACGACTCGGGTTCCAGGGCGGCGCTGTCCATGGCGATGTTCCCGAGTCCGCGTGGGAGCCGCCGATCCGGGAGATCCCCGCCCGGTGAACTTGCCAGGGCCACCTGCCGTCCGTCTGGCCAGGATCGGGCAGTGATTGGCGCGCTGAACTGCAACTTCGGGGAGCGACCCCTGCGGCAGCCGCAGTTGCCACCCGAGGCGTGAACCCGCGTCGTAGACCGCTCGAAGTCGCGCCACACAGCCGCCGGAACGCCTGGAAGCGACCCCCGGACCTACCGCTACTCCTGGAAGACACAGGGCGCTGAGCGTGCAACAGAGGGCTGGCAAGACGCTTAGGCCGATCTCTGGGCCTCCGAGGTCCGTCCCAACCCTTCACCCCACGACCACAGGTCCAGGCGTCCCAGCCGGATCCTCGAAGCCTCAGCCCGGTTCCTGCTGGTCTCCACCAACGCCACCCAGATGAGCACGGATCTGCCGATGAGCGGTCGGGTCACTCAGAGGCGGGCGGCATCGGCCAGACGCGTCGTGCGTGGCGCTCCTGCCACTGAGCAAGTCGCTCGCCGGTGAAAGGCTCGGCGATGGTGCTCGCCAACTCGACGAACCGATCCTTCGGGAGTTCCACCGTCTCGTCGTTCACCGACAGGATGCCCTGGAACGTGATGACGTCCTGTGGCCGGTCAACGGTCACGTCGATCTCATTGAAGTTGAGGGTCTCCACCAGCGGCTCTCCGTGGGCCAGCACGGTGAGCACGATGGCGCAGATGTCCGCGAGGTCCTTGTCGCTGAACACGAGAGCACGGAGGGCGGGCAGACCGACTTCTTCCACCCGGCGATCCTATGAGCCGAAGCGTCCGCTCATGCCGCAGGTTGTGCGCGGTCCTGCCGATGAGCGGTCGTCAGGCAGGCAGGCCGCTGAGGATCAGTTCATGCTCCCACTCGTCCGTCAGCACGGATGCGAGTTCCTGATCAGAACTGCTGACGCAGTACGGCGTCACGTCGGGATCGGTCACGGCGATCGTTACCGGCACGCCGAAGACCTCCCATGCCGGCAGGGCGTTTGCCAAGCGCCCCTCGATGCGCAGTTGCGGGTACTCCGGTGTCCACCACGTATCGAACGCTCGCCCGAGATCGTCGGGGTGAACCCCGATCCACACGCCAAAGGTCACGGTGTAGCCGCCCGTCAACTTGACCGGGAGCAGCGCACGCAAGAACGGACCGACCTGCGGGACCTGCATCATCACAGCCGTGTTCGGGTCATCCTCGGACTTCCATGTTCCTTCAGTCCGGTCTTGATCGGGCAGGCGGACAACGGGGTCGGGGAGCCGGAATCGGACGTGCCGGTCATGGGCATCCGCCGGCCGGCCACAGAGCGCACAGGTCGACACGTCGGGAATCCTCGCATGCCCTTTCCGTCATCCGCCGGAAGTGACCGCTCATGCCGCAATCCGGGCGTGCCGAGGTTGCCGTCTGCAACCGGACCGGGTGCGATGAACAGGCACTGCCGTCCTCCATCCGTCACGCTCACCAACCCCTACGATCCGACGAATTGGGTTCGAATGTTGTCGTGCGAACCGACGCTCCGGCGCACTCATAGCCCGCGCTGCGGCATTGCGGCCCGCTGGCTCTGCGTGGGCTCGGCAGCACTCTGGCAAGGTTGTCCCGTGCAGTGAGGCCGCACCATGCGGCAGGAGCGCTCGGGGAAGTGATCAGCAAGTGCCGATGAAGTACCTGTTTGCCGATGAAAGCGGAAACTTCGACTTTCGATGCCACATCGCGAATTCGGGCCCCACCCGGTACTTCGCCGTGGGCACTCTCATGATGGAAGGCACGCAGAACGTGCAGCAACTCCGTGGTGACCTGCTAGCACTGAGGGACGAACTGGTGATGAAGGGGACCGCCCACGACGGCCCGTTTCACTGCACGACCGACTCACAGGTCGTCCGCGATGCCGTGTTCGAGGTACTGCAGGCTCATGAGTACAAGATCGACGTAACGCTGCTTGAGAAGGCAAAGGCTCTTCCCCGCACCCGAACCTCTGATCACCAGTTCTACAAGTACGCCTGGTTCTACCACTTCAAGTGGTTCTCGGGGCGCTACTTCGGTCCAGCTGATGACCTACTGGTCGTCTCCGCGACGCTCGGTACCAGGAAGACTCGGGCAGCGTTCCGAGGAGCCGTCGAGGACGTGGTGCGGCAGTGCTGCAACTGGAAAGTGAACAAGCGCTTCGGTCACTGGGACGCTGCTTCGGACCCCTGCCTGCAGGCTGTCGACTACACCCTGTGGGCCGTGATGCGCGACGTTGAGCGTGGTGACACGCGATCGCGAGTACTGATCGAGGACAAGATCGCTAGCGTCTACGACCTGTGGTCCGTAGGAAGCACCTACCACTACGGTCCGAACGCGCCGACCGTCTGAAATGCTTGGAACCCGCATCAACTAGGACTCGAAGTCCAGAGCCCAGGGGCTCTTCTCGTCAGTGCGGGTTCGTGGACATGTAAGCACAGTTGGGCGCTCGGAGGGGAATCCCCGGGGGGCGTGTCAACGCTGGCAGCGACAGCGTCCATCACCTCACGCCACGAAACCCATGCGCTGCCGTGGGTGGCCAGTGTCGCCGAGTCTTGGCTTGGGCCGCTTCAACTTGCGAGCCTTCGACTCGCTAGCCGCCCAGCAGTTCGGGCGGGATCTCACTGAGGTCTTGGCCCTCGATCACGCGGAGGAAGTCGCCTTCCGTCATCAACTCGATGTCCTGTCCACGGTCCTGGAGTTGAAAGGCCTTCCGAGCCTTCCCGGAGTATGTCGCCCCGGGGCGCAGGTTGGCCGGGTTGAAGTCGCCGAGCACGAGCACGTTTGTGCGCTGAGTCGTGTTCTTCTCAGGGACTCCGCCTGCCCGCACAACCTCATCCCATGCCATCTGCCGAGTCATCCCCATCAGCTTCCCGGTGAAGACGACTACGCGGCCGTACAAGTAGCCATTAGGGTCGGCGTCAGCGTTTGCTTCAGCGGCGACCAGTTTCCCTGCCCCCGTGGCTGTGCTGACCTGTCCGGTGAACAGGCCGGTCTGCATGTAGCCGATGCGAGTGCCGAGACTCCTGGCCAGGGCCTCCAGGTCGGCGGCTCCCTCACGTTGGGCGAGCGCGCGAACGATGCCGACGACTGCTTGTGCGTCCGCGAGCGGGTCGTGGTGTTCGCCAACTTCAAAGCCGCACTCGTTGCACACGAAGGGGAGGGAGTACGACGGCAACTTGAAGGCCAATCGGCTCAGCGTCAGCGTGCACAGGAACCTTAGCGACGGCCAGGCGATGTTGTCGGCGGCGCAGGCGTACCGAATCACGCCGATGTCGAAGCCGGCATTGTGTGCCACGACGACATCGTCGCCGATGAAGTCGACCAGTTCTGGAACGAAGTCGCTCCAGCGCGGACTGCTCGCCACATCGTCAGCCGTTATGCCATGGAGCCACACATTGAAATCGTGGAAGAAGTCAGCCTGCTCGGGTGGCCTGACGAGTTGGTGTCGTTCCTCGACAGCGACGCCATCTCTCACCCTGACGAGACCCACAGCACACGGCGAGCCCCTATAGGCGTTGGCGGTCTCGAAGTCGATCGCTGTGTAGTCCAACATGCGGGTGTCACACCTGAGGCTGCGGTTGGGCTCGGTCGGTGAGCGCTGTTGGCAGGAGGGCCATCGTGGGGCTACTCAAGTCCTCGGGAAGCATCCAGGGGGTCGTCTTACTGCGAGGGTTGATGGACCTGTGCTGGCGCTCTGCCTCGGTCACGAGCCACGCTTTCCATGCCTTCAGCAGATAGTTGGCGGTCTGGAACGCACGATCGCGTGCTTGCGGCCCTTGGAGCGGAAAGTCCTGGCGGCCCGGGGAGCGAGGAAATTCGACGAACGCCACGCTGCGTCCGGTCTCCTTCTGGTATCTCGCCACCCCTGTGCGGATGGCCTCCTGCAGCGTTTCCGTTTCGCGCACCAGCAAGTCGATGTCAGCGGTTGTAAGCACATCCCCCTCAACTGGCAGTCCTTCGGCCGTCGATCCCTCGGTAAGCAGGACGAGGTTCATCCGAGTCAGTGATCGCACCTTCTCCGCCGCATCAGGGTCGGCTGCCTTGTCTATCACCACGGCGTTTGCGTGTGTTGGCTCGGTTCCGAAGCCGCGAGACGTCACCCAGACAGCCACCGTCTCGGCCTCCGGTTGGTTGTCAATCACACTGAACGCGCGCATACCCATCAGGCTAACGGCGGTCGCCCCCAGCGTTGGATCGGACCTGGCCCGGCCGCCAATTGTCGTCAGCGACACGGACCTCGCGTGTGTCGCACGGCGCCTGCCATCGGGTCATCCGTCACGTTCACCACCCCTAATGATCCGGCCGAGCAGCCATACCCCGGTGCCCTCAGGGCTGTTCGCACTCTTGACCCGCGCCGCTCCTGAACTCTTGCCCGACCCTCGGGACATGCCGTGGTCGCACCCCGGAGGGCTCATGGACTGGTGTCTTGCTCCGCAACACGTTGGGGGTGTCACAACAACCCAGCATTCGGAGGTGCGGGAGATGGAGATCGAGACTGTGGGCGACCTGCTGAAAGCCCTGTCTGAGTTCGATGAGGAGATGCCGCTCGCGGTGGCCCAGCAGCCGTCGTGGCCACTGGCAGCTGTGCCCGTGGCAGTGGGTGAGTGGGCTGGCCGGGTGTGGCTCGCTACTCGGGAAGCCGAGGTCGACGGTTCGCCGTACGCGCCCGGCGAGGCGTGGGTGATCTGACGTGGCTGAGCGCAAGCAGTGGAACCTCGGGCCATACGACGGCCGGGAGGTGTTGTCCGCGTTCCGCAAGGGCATCGTCCTCGCTGACCTGGACGCGGCTGTGTACTGGGCGCACGTGATGCTGACCTTCGGCGGGCAAGGTGGCCCCCGCCTGCTGGCGAGGCAGTGCTGGATCATCGCCGCCGAGGTGGTGGACGACCCGCTCGCGGTGGTGCGAGCGAAGGCCGTCCATGACGCGGCCGGACTTGTCCCCGAGACGGATCACCTGTTCGGGCTCGTCGGGCATCTGGTGGACGGCTTGAAGTGGTGGGAGACCCGCCGCGGCCGCGCCGTGGAGGATGCGTGGTCGCGGGCTATCGGTGACCTGAAGGACCCGCAGCGGCGGCGGGAGGTGCCGTCGTACGCGCTCGACCGGCATACCGCACGAGGGTGGGAGCGGTTCCGTGCCACGGGCCGGTGGGATGACCGGTTCTCGGGCGATGACCGCGGCAGGCAGAAGACGCTGCACCTGTTCGAGCGCGACGGGGCCCTGAGCGCGTCGGCCGAGTTGGACGACCTGGATCCGGCGTTCGTGGCCCGGTGGCAGCGGCTGCTGGACCTCCAAGCCGAGTCCCTCCCGGATCTGGTGGTGGATGAACCGGGCGACCCGACCCTGTTCGAGGACGAGTCGTGACCGGCCGGGTGTTGGCGTACGTGCGAGTGTCCACGGCTGAGCAGGCTGACTCAGGTGCCGGGTTGGCTGCGCAGCGGACCGCGATCGAGCGGGAGGCGGCGCACCGGGACTGGGCCGACGTTCGGTGGTTCGAGGACGGCGGCTACTCGGGTAGCAGTCTCGACCGGCCTGAGATGGGTCGCCTGCTCTCGGAGGTCCGGGCTGGCGACGTGCTGGTCACCGCGAAGGTGGATCGGCTCTCTCGGTCGCTTGTCGACTTCGCTGTCCTGGTGGAGCGGTCGCAGCGGGAGCGGTGGTCGATCGTGACGCTCGACCTCGGCTTGGACCTGTCGACCCCTCAGGGCGAGTTCGTGGCGTCGATCCTGGCCGCGTTCGCCCGGATGGAGCGGCGACTGATCGGGCAGCGCACCCGGGACGCGATGCAGGCCAAGAAGGCCGCGGGGACGAGGTTCGGGAGGTCGTCGCGGATTCCCGTCGAGGTGCAGGAGCGAGTCGAGGCTCGGCACCTCGACGGCTGGTCGATGCGCCGGATCGCGGCGGCGCTGACCGAGGACGGCATCCCGACTGCGGAGGGCTGCTCGACCTGGCATGCAGCGACCGTGAGGACGGTTCTGTCGTCGCGGGCGAACGACCGCCTGGCAGGGCTGACGCCATGAGCGGGCCCGTATCATCGCCGTTGTGGTCACCGCTACCGCTGGATCTACCCAGGCTGAGGTGGACGAAGCGCTGGACTTCCTCGATGGCCGTCCCCTGGTCATTCTGGGAGGGGCGGGCCTATCTACCGACTCCGGCATCCCCGACTACCGGGGACCGGGGTCCACGGCCCGCTCGCCGA
>CAZVVS010000229.1:0-7924 GCA_964630585.1 uncultured Gordonia sp. | reverse complement strand
GGGCAGACCGCGGAGTGGGCCGACAACCGCGGGGTCGACTGGCACGAACTCGACGACGGACCCGACGCCGCCCTGCACCGGGGTATCGCGCAGCTGGTCGTCGACCTGAACGCCGTGACTCACGCCCGCCCCGCGCTCTACGCCCGGGACACGACACCCGACGGATACGAGTGGATCTCCGTCGGCGATGCCTCCTCGCCGGTATTCGGCTTCTGCCGCCACGCCGACGGTTCGACGATCGTGTGCCTGTTCAACGTCGCCCCCGACCCGTTTGCCGAGTACCGGGTCGGGATGCCCGACCGCGGGCGCTGGCGGGTCATCCTCGATAGCGACGACGATCGCTACACCGGTCGGACAACGACCGACACTGAAAGCCCGGTTTACGAGACCACTGAGATCCCGTGGCAGGGCCGGGCGAGCTCCATCGCGCTCCCCCTACGCGCAAACGCGTCGGTCTGGCTGGAAAGGGCCTAGTCGCCGACCGAGCCCAAATCCTCGCCGACCGAGCCCAAGTCGGCGCCGAATGGGCAGCAGGCGTCGATACGATCATGTGGTGGAAGCTGCCACCCGACGACTCTTCGCCACCTATGAGCGCCTGACCAACGCGGGCCTTGCCGGCGATCCCGACAGCGTTCAACTCCGCGGCGACGACGCGGTCGTCTTCGGCTGGATCACGGGCGATGAGCAAGCTGCGCTACACGCGCGCGGCATCACCTAACGCCACGCTGGAACCGGCCTGACCGTCAACCCGGCGGACCACTACCGTGGTTGGATCGACACATGTCGATACCACGCGCCAGCTGGTTGAATCCCCTGGTCACCGCACTGGGGGCAGCCCTTCTGGTGAC
Organism: uncultured Gordonia sp.; assembly: GCA_964630585.1. Classification (GTDB taxonomy): domain Bacteria; phylum Actinomycetota; class Actinomycetes; order Mycobacteriales; family Mycobacteriaceae; genus Gordonia. The sequence continues at coordinate 7,076 of CAZVVS010000229.1, read as the reverse complement.
GGCCTGCTCGTCCGGCCCGGCGCTGACACCCGACGTCACCCCGGGACCACCGTCGACGTTGACCCCGCTGATCGGCGCCGCGCTGACCGAACCGGTCCCCGTTCCGTCGACCGACGGTCGGACACACTTGGCGTACGAGCTGCAGCTCACCAACACGCTGAGTGGCGCTGTGACGCTGCAATCGCTGACCGTCGCCAGCGGGGACCGCCGACTGCTGACGCTGGCCGGCGACAACCTCAAGTACTGGACTCGCGCGCTGGGCAACACCGCCGTCGCGACGAATGTCCTCGGACCTGGCCAGAGCGCCTTGGTGTGGCTGGATGTGGCGCTCGATAGCGGTGCCGAGGTACCGACCGACCTCACCCATTCTGTTCATCTGAGCGTCGCCAAGCCCCGTCCCGGTCTGATCGCCAACGACGTCACCCAGAATGTCGCACCGGTGCAGGTGTCCACGCGCACGCCGGTGTCAATCTCTCCGCCGCTGGACGGCCCCAACTGGCTGGACGGCGACAGCTGCTGCGCGATGACGGCGCACCGTATGGCCGTCAACCCGATCAACGGGACACTGATCGCCTCCGAGCGGTTCGCCGTCGACTACGTGCAGCTGACCAATGATTTCCGGCTGTTCACCGGCAACCCGACCCGGTTGGAGAGCTACCCGTACTACAACGCGACGATTCACGCCGTCGGCGACGGCAAGGTGGTGTCGGTGCGGGACGACCTGCCCGACCAGGTCCCCGGCAAGTCGCCCACCGGGCTGCCGCTGGACCAGTACGCGGGCAATCACATTGTGCAGGATCTAGGCCACGGCAACTTCGCGCTCTATGCCCACCTCAAGCCGGGCAGCATCACCGTCAAACCCGGCGACAAACTCACCGCCAAGCAAACCATTGCCACCCTGGGAAATTCCGGCAACAGCGACGCCCCGCATCTGCATTTCCACGTGATCGACGGACCAGACCCCTTGGCGGCCAACGGACTACCGTTCGTGATCGACTCGTTCCGGCTCGTCCAGCGGATCGCCTCGATGACCGCACTGGAGAAGCTGTTCACCGGGCAGCCCGCACCGCTGCAGCCCAGCTTTGCTTCGCGAGACGCCAAGGGCGTCGGGCCACTGGTGCTCGACGTCATGGACTACTCGGTTGGACAATGAATGCCAGTTAGAAGAGCGCGGTAGCGAGCTTCCGGCGAGCGGCCAGGACCACCGGCTCATTCGGCTCGTACAGCTCGAACAATTCCAGCAAACGAGCTCGGGCCCGCGCCCGGTCGTCGTCGGAGGTCACTCGGACCAGCTCGACGATCCGGTTGAACGCGGCCTCCGGCTGCTGGTTGAGCAACTCGACGTCGGCGGCCGCCAGCTGGGCGTCGACGTCGGTGGGCGCGGCACCCTCCGCGATCGATGCGGGATGCTTCGATGCCCGCGACACGAACGTCAAATTCCGCACCAGCGACGCTGCCTCGACGTTGTTCGGCTCGGCCTCGGCAATGAGCCGATAGTCGGCGAGCGCACCGTCGATGTCACCGGCGTTGAGCTTGTCCTCGGCGGCCACCATGCGCGGATCCTCGGGTTCCTCGACGGGCGCAGGCGCGTCGCCGAGTTCCGGGTAGGCCCCGCCCACCTGCGCGAAGATCTCGTCGAGCCACGCTTGGATCTCCGCGCGGGGCTTCACCCCGGCGAACACCGAGACCGGCTGGCCGTGGGCCAGTGCGACGACCATCGGAATGGACTGCGCGCGGAACGCCTGGGCGATCCGCGGATTGGCGTCGACGTCGACCTTGGCCAACACCCAGCGCCCCCCGGCGTCGGCAGCCATCGACTCCAACACCGGCGACAACTGCTTACAGGGCTCGCACCAGGTCGCCCACAGATCGACGACGACGAGCTGACGCGTCGAGCGATCGATAACCTCCGACTCGAAGGTGGCCTCGGTGACGTCGATGACGGGACCGTCGGACACAGCTGCGTCCGACGGCGGACCCACGGTACGGGGCGGTGCAGCCTGCGCGGCGCGGTTCGCCTCGGCACGCTCCTTCAGGACCGAGAGGTCGACGGCCCCCGACATGGCGGCGGCGGCCTGTTGTTGCGCGGCGGCCCGCTGACGATTGGTTGGTCTGCTCACACGTCTATTTTGTCATGGCCGTCGGCAGCGGCGGTCTCGCCGACCACCGATACGCCGGCGGCCTCCGATAGCTCAGCGAGGTGACCGGCACGGCGCGCCCACCACTCGAAGATGAGCGTGCCGAACGGTGGGATCGACGACACCAACGCCAGTCCCAGGGTGAGGAGGTTCCACTTGAGCGCATACGCCGTGAGGAATGACACTGCAACGAACGCCAGGAAGACGACGCCGTGCACCATGCCCGGAATCCGGACCGCGGCCTCGTGGCCCTGCACCCATTTGAAGTACATCGCAATGAGCAGGGCCGCCCAGGTGATGGCCTCGGCCACGGCAACGAACCGAAAGCGCTTGGCCGGCGTCGACAAATCGAAGAAGGAACTCATCGTCGGCGTACCTCAGGCCTTCGGAACCGAGACGATGAGCGCGTCGCCCTGGCCGCCTGCGCCGCACAGTGCCGCCGCGCCGATCCCGCCGCCACGACGCTTGAGCTCGAGCGCCAGATGCAGGACGATGCGGGCGCCCGAGGTGCCGATCGGGTGGCCGAGCGCGATCGCGCCGCCGTTGACGTTGACCTTGTCCGCGTCGATCCCCAGGGACCGCGTCGAGGCGAGGCCGACGGCCGCAAACGCCTCATTGATCTCGACCACGTCGAGGTCGGTAGGTGCGATCCCGGCCCGTGCACACGCCTTCGCGATGGCATTCGCCGGCTGCTCCTGCAGGGTCGAGTCCGGTCCGGCGACGACGCCGTGCGGCCCGATCTCGGCGAGCCAGTCCAGGCCGAGCTCTTCCGCCTTGGTCTTGCTCATGACGACGACGGCACACGCCCCGTCGGAGATCTGCGACGCATTGCCGGCGGTGATGGTCCCGTCCTTGCGGAACGCGGGCCGAAGCTTCCCGAGGCTTTCGGCCGTCGTATCCGCGCGGACACCCTCGTCGACGGTGAACTCGATCGGATCTCCCTTGCGTTGCGGAATCGGCACTCCGACGATCTCGTCGACGAAGGCCCCGTTCTCCGCGGCCGCCGCGGCGAGGCGGTGGCTTCGGACGGCCACCTCGTCCTGCTGCTCGCGCGTGAACCCGTCGGTGTCGTTGGAGTCTTCGGTGAGCGCGCCCATTGCCTGATCGGTGAACGCGTCGTGCAGTCCGTCGAAGGCCATGTGGTCGACCAGCTCGGTCGGCCCGTACTTGAAACCGCTGCGGCTGCCCGGCAGAAGATGCGGCGCCTGCGTCATCGACTCCTGGCCGCCGGCGACGACGCACTCGAACTCGCCGGCCCGGATCAGCTGGTCGGCCAGGGCGATCGCGTCGATGCCCGACAGACACATCTTGTTGATGGTCAAAGCCGGCACATCCCACCCGATGCCGGCCTTGACCGACGTCTGACGCGCGGGCATCTGGCCGGCACCGGCGGTCAGCACCTGGCCCATGATCACGTAGTCCACCGCCGAGGCCGGCACACCCGAGCGCTCCAGCGCACCTTTGATAGCGACGGCACCCAGGTCGACGGCGCTGAAGTCCTTCAGTGCCCCGAGTAGGCGGCCGAACGGAGTGCGCGCTCCGGCGACGATGACGGATGGGTGCGACCCGGAAGTGGACATGACGAGACTCCTGTGGGTGGTATTCGTTGACGACCCGACCTGCGGATCGCTCCATCACAACGGTACCGTTAAACCATGAGTACCTCCCCCACCGCCCTCATCAGCGACCTCGTCGTCGGCGTCGACCACGTCGGAATCGCGGTGCCCGATCTCGATGCCGCGAAAGCCTGGTACGCCGAGCACCTCGGTTTCACCACGCTGCACGAAGAAGTCAACGACGAACAGGGCGTTCGTGAGGCAATGGTGGGACCGCAGGGCACCGATGGCGCGGTCATCCAGCTCCTCGCCCCGTTGAACGAGGAGTCGACGATCGCCAAGTTCATCGACCGCAGCGGGCCCGGCCTGCAGCAGCTCGCGGTCCGGGTGACCGACGTCGACGCCGTGATGGCGCGATTGACCGCGGCCGGGGTTCGTGTCCTGTATCCGCAGGCCAAGCGCGGCACCGCCGACTCGCGCATCAACTTCGTCCATCCCCGCGACGCCGGCGGGGTGCTGTTGGAACTCGTCGAGCCCAATCCGGACGCCCACTAGACTTGGCCCATGGCTGATTCCGCCGAACGTCCGCCGAGTTTTCCACTCGCCCGCCGTGGCTACGACCGCGACGCGGTTGACCAACAGCTCCGGCGGTTCAATACCGATCTGCACCTCGTTTCCACCGACCGAGACTCCGCTGTCTCCCATGCGCGCGAGCTGACCACCCACCTCGAGCAGGCGCGCGAGGAGATCGAGCGGCTGCGCCGCGAGGTCGACAAACTCGCAGTGCCGCCGACGACCGCAGCCGGGATGAGCGAGCGCCTCTCCCGAATGCTGCAGCTCGCCTCCGACGAGGCTTCAGAGATCCGTGCCACGGCCCAATCCGAGGCCGATGAGCTGCGCTCCGTCGCCCAGCAGGCCGCCAAAGCGGCCAAGGAGGAGGCTGCGGCAGCGCATTCTGTGGCCGCCGCAGATATCGACCGCCGCAACGCCGAGCTCGAGAAGGCCAAGCAGACCGCGGAGACCGAGCGCGAAGAATTACTCGCCGCGGCCCAGGCCGCTGCCGACAAGCTCACCGCCGACGCCACGACCGCCGCGGAGAAGACGACGGCCGACGCCAAGGCTGCCGCCGACAAACTCACCAGTGAGAGCAAAGCCGCCGCGGACAAACTCACCGGTGAGACCAAAGCCGCCGCGGACAAACTCACCGCCGAGACCAAAGCCGCCGCCGACAAGGTCACCCGGGATGCCAAGGCCGAGGCCGCAAAGGTCACCGCCGAGGCGAAGGCGGAGGCCGAGAAGCTGACCGCGGACGCCGATGCGGCCGCAGCCAAGACCAAGAAGGCCGCAGACCAGGTCGCTGCCACGCGCCTGCAGAAGATCCGCGCCGTGGCGGGACAGACGCGCGAGGCCCACCAGGTGGTCCAGTCGCGCCTGCGGGAGCTGTCGGAGTTCCTGGCAAAGGCGCCCGAGATCTCTGCTGCCGAACTCGACGGTATCGCCGATGCGGCCGACGAGGACGACCGCGCCGCACTCGACGAGGCACTCAACTCCAACGCGGGCACCCAACCTGTGTCGGCCCGCGGATCAGTCACCCCGACGAGAGAGCAGCCGGTGGGCCAGCCAGTCGGCCCGAGCACCGCGACGACCGGACCGATGGCCGTCCGGCGCACCAACCCGGCCCGCCCGCCACAGGCCTGAGCCTGCGATACCCGGATGGCTAGAACAGCCGGAACTCGGTGCTCTCCATGCCCCGCAGCTCGTCATAGTCAAGGATCAGGCAACGGATCCCACGATCGGTGGCCAAAGTGCGTGCCTGCGGTTTGATCTGCTGCGCCGCGAATACCCCGCTGACCGGCGCGATGCTGGCATCACGGTTCAACAGCTCCAGGTAGCGCGTCAATTGCTCGACGCCGTCGATCTCTCCCCGACGTTTGATCTCGACGGCCACCGTCGCACCACTATTGTCACGACAGAGCAAGTCGACGGGACCGATCGCGGTCGGGTACTCGCGGCGCACCAGTGTGTACCCCGCACCGAGCTTCTCCACGTGTTCGGCGAGGAGTTCCTGGAGGTGGGCTTCCACCCCGTCCTTCACAAGGCCCGGATCAACCCCCAGCTCGTGGGAGGAATCGTGTTCGATCTCGGCGATCGTGATCCGCAGCTGTTCGCCGGCCTTGTTGGTGACTACCCAGACCGCGCGGGCCGCATCGTCGTCGGACAGTTGTTCCTCAGTGAGCCAGCAGGGCGGACTCATCCAATTGAGCGGCTTGTAGGCACGGTCGTCGGCATGGACGCTCACCGAGCCGTCGGACTTGATCAGGAGCAGCCGCCGCGCCATTGGGAGGTGGGCGGTCAACCGACCCGCATAATCGACCTGACATTCCGCTACGACCAGACGCACAACGGCTAGCTTAGACACATGAGAATCTTCGTCGCGTACTTGGCCAACGACGGCGGGGCGGACGCAGTCTGCCTGGGCGGCCGATTGGCTCGTTCGTTGCGCGCCGAGCTCGATATCGGACTCATCGCGCCGGGTGAGCACCGCGATGAGTCACTGGCCGAAGTCGTGCGTGAGCAGGCCGCCGACTGGCTCGACGATGCCCGCGCCCTGGTCCCCGACGTACCCTCCGAGGCGCACGTCGCATTCCACGACTCTATTGCGCCCGGGATCATCACGGAGGCGCAGCGCGTCGGGGCATCAGCGATCGTGGTCGGCGGCTCCGGTGGCGGAATGGTCGGCAGCCACTCGCTGGGCAGCGTTGTCAACGATCTCCTGCGCGCCTCACCGCTGCCTGTCGTCCTAGCCCCGCAGGGCTTGCGCAACTCGCCGGTCGACCGGATGACTCAGATCACCTGCGCATTGGGTACCAGACCCAACGCCGCGGTGCTGCTCGACTTCGCTATCGCTTCGGCGCAAGCGGCTCACGTCCCGCTGCGGCTGATTTCGCTTGTGGCACTGGACCAATTGCCGACCGGCGAGCCGGTGCCCGACGCCCAAGAAAGGGCAATGGCGCACGCCCACCAGGTACTCCATACTGCACGCGAGCGACTGCCCAAGGACATCGAAGTCGGTATCGCCATCGTGCACGGGCCCACCGTCGAGGACGCCGTGGAACGCCTGGACTGGCACGACGGCGATTTGCTGCTGGTCGGGTCCAGCCGGCTTGCGGCCCCGCAGCGGATCTTCCTCGGCTCTACGGCGGCAAAAATGCTGCGCGTCTTGTCGGTGCCCGTTGCCGTCCTCCCGTCGGGGACGGACTAGAAGGGCGAAGTCACCGCGCCACAAAAGACAGCAAAGCGCCCCCGGGGAATCCCCGGGGGCGCTTTGTAAATTGTGTTCGGCGGTGTCCTACTCTCCCACACTGATTAGGGTGCAGTACCA
>CAZVVS010000228.1:0-7928 GCA_964630585.1 uncultured Gordonia sp. | reverse complement strand
CTGCGGGGCGGCGCGAGCTCCGTTTCAGCTGTGCAAGCCGGCGTCCTTGCTGCCGAAATCGGCGCGGAGGACGGGCTTGACCACCTTGCCGCCGGCGTTACGGGGCAGCTCGTCGACGATCACGACGTCCTTGGGGTGCTTGTAGCGGGCGAGTCGCTCGTTGAGGAAGGGTTCGAGCTCCTCGACCGTCAGATTTCCCCCGTCGGCGACAACGACCACCGCAACCGGGACTTCGCCCCACTTCGTGTCAGCACGGCCGATAATGGCCGCCTCGGCGATACGCGGGTGGCTGAACAGCGCGTTCTCGACCTCGGCGCAATAGATGTTCTCCCCGCCCGAGATGATCATGTCCTTGGCCCGGTCGACGACGTAGACGAAGCCTTCCTCGTCGCGGCGGACCAGGTCGCCGGAATGGAACCAACCACCGGCGAAGGCGTCGGCGGTGCCCGTCGGGTTCTGCCAGTAGCCGGCCATGAGCTGCGGCCCGCGGTACACGATCTCGCCGACGTCCCCGTCGGGAACGTCCTGCCCGAGGGGGTCGACGATCCGCGCCGAGACCGACGGAACGACCCGCCCCACAGAGCCGATCTTGCGCAGCGCGTCGCTGCCTTCCAGCACGCAGGTAACCGGCGACATCTCCGTCTGTCCGAACACAGCGACGTTCATCGCGTCGGGGAAGACCTCGCCCATCTCGGTGAGGACGGTGTCCGACGCCGGCGCCGCACCCCAGCTGATGACCCGCAGCTTCAGCTCACGCGGCTTGGCCCGCTGCGACGCACACACCGCCTGCCACTGCGCGGGCACCAGGAAGATCGACGTGGTGCCCTCCTTCTCGAGGGTGTCGAGCAAATCATCCGGGTTGAAGGCCCCCAGGGGGTGGATCACCGTGAGCGCCCCTGCGTAGAAGGTCGGCGCCATCGCCCCCAGCGCGGCGATGTGGAACATCGGCGCAACGCACGACGCGATGTCGTCGGGACGGGTGCTCAACGCTTCCAGGCACGTCATGGCCTGGGCCTGCATGTTCTGGTGGGTCAGCATCGCCCCCTTGGGCTTGCCCGTCGTGCCCGAGGTGTACATGATCAGCGCGACGGTCTCCTCCGGCACATCGATGTCGGGCAGGTCCGACGCATCCTCGGCCATCAGGTCCTCGAAGGCGAGCTGGCTCGCATCCGCCTTACCCACGGTGATGATCCCGTCGATCGACCCCGTGGCCGCGGCGACTCCGGCGGCCAGCGGCGCCAGCGCCGTCTCGGTGACTATCCACCGCGCACCGCTGTCCGCGACGAGGAAGCCGACTTCGGCGGGCGCCATCCGAAAGTTCACCGGTACCGCGATAGCACCGATCAGGTTGGCGCCGAGCACCACCTCGACGTATTCGGAACGGTTGAGCATGAGGACCATGACACGGTCGCCGAACGCCACTCCGCGTCGGTGCAGCGCAGCCGCGAACGCATGGGTCCGCTCGTCGAGTCGCCGCCACGAGGTCTCCACGCCGCCGAAACGCAGCGCCGGGGCGTCACCCTTCATCAGGGCATGCCGGCGGACCTGGTTGTTCCAGTGGTTGCGACGCGAGCGCAACGGTTCGACGGTCAGATCGTCGATCGGATGGGTGGCAGCAGTGCTCATCTCTCTGTGTCTCCTCGAGTGTTCGGTCGGGTACTACGCCTGCGGCTTGGCGAATGCGGCCAAGGTCTGTTGGAACTCCACGGACTGGAGCAGCCGGGTCTGTCCGTCCAGTTCGAGCGCAAGTGCCGGCTCGAAGGCCGCCATGGTGATCGCATCGGCGGCCGCCTTGGTCGTGCGCAGAGCCGACGAGGATTTCGCCGCGAGTTTCGCGACCACTTCCTCGACGCGGCCCTGCAGGGCCGTCTCGTCGTCGAGCACCTCGGTGATCAGGCCGGCGTCGAACGCGGCAGGGGCGCGGAATTTCTCGCCGAGCATCAGCAGCGCATTGGCCCGCGCACGGCCGATGGACGCGGCGATCAACATGCTCGCCCCACCGTCGGGCATGAGCCCGATGTTGACGAACGGGAAGAGGAAGTACGCGCGGCTCGTCGCGTAGACGAGGTCGGCGCCCAGGGCCATCGACGCCCCGATGCCCACCGCGGCGCCGTCGACCGCGGCGATCACGGGCACCGGGATCGCCCGCACCGCCCGAGCGAGATCCGAGCCGCGCGAGATGATGGTGGAAGCCCCCTCCTCGGAGATGGCGCTCGCCCCGCCGCCGGAGTTGGCCGCGATGTCGGTGATATCGGCGCCGGTGGAAAAGCTGCCACCGGCACCGGTGAGGACGACCGTCCGCAGGTCATCGCGCCCGGCCCACTCCTGCAGAGTCGTCCGGATCTTGTCGGTGATACGCCCGCTCAGGGCGTTCATGCGTTCGGGGCGGTTGATGGTCAGGCGGGCGACGCCGCCATCAACGGTGGTGATGAGTTCATCGGTGTCGGTCACGTCCCCGTTCTAGCACAGGTGTGAGCCACACCACGGCCGTCAGACGACCTGGAAGTCGTCAAGCAGCCACCGATCGTCGTCGCGCACCAACGTGACTTGGACGCGGGACTGGTACAGGTGTCCGTCAGGGAGTTCGGCGGCGATCTCCGGCGCGGTGATCGTCTGGTCCAGGGCGACCAGGACCTGCGCCCGGTCCTTCGTCAACGAGATGAATCCGGCAGTCGGTGCCGTTGCCTTCGACGATGCGCCCGCGGCCGTATTGGCCTTGCGCGCCTGCGCCGAGGATTCGATGAACTTCTCGGCGAAATCGGTCGTGGAAATCTCCCGGATGCGACGGTCGAGGTCGGCGTAGTCCTTGACGTCGTAAGTCATAACCGACGCGACGTAGGTGCGCGCGGTCGTCATGGCATCACGTCCATGGGCCGACTGGGGATCGGTCTGTGCGGCGACCTGCGACGAGTGGACGGCCCACACCGCCAGGCCGGTCGAGCCGAGGGCGAGAGCCGCACAGAGAGCCAGGAGGGCGCCGACCGTGCGGGTAGCACCCCAGCGATCGGCCAGCACGCCGGCGACGGACCGTCGCGGGGTCTCCACCTTGCCCGGGGTGCGCGCGGTCGTGCGCGCCGCTTCGCGCTCCGCGGCGTCGCGCGCCTTGGCGCGGTTCTTGCGGTTCGCGTCCAGGAAGTCCTCGCCCGAGTGCGGGGACTCGTCATCGGTGCCTGCCATGGGTCCACAGCGTAGGCGACGATCGCATCAACCCTTTCACCTATCACATATATGTGATAGGAATGATTCCGACGATCCACGACGAAAGGCGACACGCCCCGATGTTTGAATTCACCCCCGAGCAGAAATCCTTCGCCCAGGCGGTCCGCGACTTCTGCGCCCGCGAGGTCGGCACCCGCGAGCAGCGCGCGAAGTACACCGCCGACGGGCCGCACAGCGAAGAGCTCTACCGGAAGATGGCCGAACTCGGCTGGGCCGGGATCATCGTCGGCGAGGAATATGGCGGCGCCGGGGCCGGCAACGTCGAACTCTGCATCTTCCTCGAGGAGGCACTGCGCGGCCTAGCGCCGGTCGGCGGTATCGGCCCGACCTTCATCACCGCCGCGGCCTACGAGAAGTTCGCCTCCGAGGAGCTCAAGAAGGAGGTGCTCGCCAACGTAGTCGCGGGTGACTCCCTCGCCATCGCGATGAGCGAACCCGAGGCCGGCTCCGACGTCGCCAACCTGTCTTGCAAGGCCGAGAAGGTCGACGGCGGCTGGCTCATCAACGGCCAGAAGACGTGGATCTCCAACGCCGCGATCGCATCGTCGATCCTGCTGATCGCGCGCACCGAGCGCACCGACAAGAAGCACGAGGGCATCACCCAGTTCCACGTACCGGCCGGTACCCCGGGCCTGAAGATCGTGCCGATCGAGACACTGGGCGGGCGCGAGCAGAACGACCTCTACTTCACTGACTGCTTCATCCCCGACGAATACGTCGTCGGCCAGGTGAACCAGGGCTGGTGGCAGCTGATGGCCGGCCTGAACACCGAGCGGCTGATCCTCGGCGCGATGCAGTTGGGCCTGGCCCAGCGGTCGTTCGACGACACGCTGAAGTTCATCACCGAGCGCAAGCAGTTTGGCCGTCCGGTCGGCACGTTCCAGGCGCTGCGGCACCGCATGGCCGACCACGCCACCGAGATCGAGTGCACCAAGCTGCTGGTCTACAACTTGGCCTTCAAGGCCGACGCCAACCCGACGAAGATGTATCCGCGCGAGGCGTCGATGGTGAAGCTGAAGGCCACCGAGGTGTCCAAGGCGATGACGATCGACGGCATGCAGATGATGGGCGGCTACGGCTACACCACAGAATTCGACGCCGAGCAGCTCATGCGCAGTGCAATAATCTCGACCGTGTACGGCGGCACCAACGAGATCCAGCGCGACATCATCGGGAAGACCTACGGGCTCTGATGACCAGTCCCGGCCGGCTGAGCCGCCGTCCCCAGCTCTCCGAGGAAGTCGCCGGTGCAGTCCGCCACCGGATCATGACCGGCGACCTGCGCCCCGGTGACTTCATCCGGCTGGACGAAACGGCTGCCGAGCTGGGAGTGAGCGTCACGCCGGTGCGGGAGGCCTTGCTGACGCTGCGGGGCGAGGGAATGGTGAACCTCGCCCCGCACCGCGGCTACGTCGTCGCCGACCTCACCCGCACTGACGTCGAGGACATCTTCTGGCTTCAGGGCCAGATTGCGGTAAAGATCGCCCGGCGCACTGCCGATGTGATCACCACCGAGGACCTCGACGCACTCAGCGCATGTACCGACGCGCTGCGCCGCGCCGTCGAGACTGGCAACGTCGATGCGATCGTCGAGGCCGAGTTCGAGTTCCATCGCACCCACAACCGCATCTCCAACAGCGGCAAACTCGCGTGGTTCTTGTTCAACGCCACGCACTACACGCCCCACCGCATCTATGCGGCCGACCCGGAGTGGGGCGCCGTCGCCGTCGACAGCCACACCAAGCTGCTCGAGGCCTATCGCTCCGGCGATCGGGTCGCTATTGCCGAGCAAGTTCAGCGGCAGTTCGACGACGGTGCGGCACGACTGGTCGCCCGTCTGGCCGACGCGGGAGTCTTCGACGATGAGCCGGGCCCGTGAACTGCGGTTTTGTCCCAGTTCAGGGCATGCGCTAAAGTCAACATCCGGCCCACCGGGCCAATGCCATTCCCCCATAGCTCAATTGGCAGAGCAGCCGACTGTTAATCGGCAGGTTATTGGTTCGAGTCCAATTGGGGGAGCAAGTAAACCGCCTGGTCACAGGCGGTTTTCTCGTTCAGCTCGTGATGATGGCCGGGATCAGTTGCTCGGCAGCGAGAATGACCCCCATGACGACCATGGCGGCACCGGTGAAGGTCGCGATCCCGTTCACGATCCGGGGCCGATCACCCAGCAGCTTCCGCGACGTGAAGCCGAGCAGCGTGTAGAAGCACGCGCAGAGCGCGGTCCACTGAGGCCCAGGCTGCCCAACTGCACCCAGAGCGGCCACGGTGCCGCCGCCGAGATGAATTGCGGCAGGAACGCGACGAACAGGACAAGCGCCTTCGCGTTCATGGCACTCACCCCCGCGCCCCGTCGAACGAGGGGCCAGAAGGAAGTGCTGATTCCGTTCCCAGCGCCCGCGGTCACTGAGGTCGGAGAGGGAGCGTCGCGCGGGGCACGAAGCACACCGACGCCCAAATAGACGAGGTAGGCCGCGCCACCGACCGTTACTGCAACAAGCGCAACCCGGCTGGACGCGATCAGCGGCCCGAGTCCGGCAGCGACGACGAGCGAGAGGAACACGTAGCCGACGGTCATCTGTGCCCCCGATCGACAGTTCGACTCCGGATGATTCGGGCGTCGACCAATCCGTTGCCCGGTGCGTACCGTCGGACTCGACTCCGATTGGAAGGACCGCCGTGACCGCGCATCCACTGCCCGACCTCGTCGATGTCGCCTGGCTCGCCCAGCACCAGGGCGACCCCGACCTTGTCATCATCGACTCGACGTCGCACCTCGAGATCCCCGAGGACGGTCCGTACACGATCGAGTCCGGCGCGGCGACGTACGCCCTCGAACACATTCGCGGTGCGCATTTCGCCGACCTGTTGACCGAGTTCGCCGATCCCGACAACGGCGAGCCGTGGACGGCGGCCGACCATGACCGGTTCGCCGCGGCGGCGGCTGCGCTGGGCATCGGCGACGGAGCCCGAGTGGTCGTGTACAGCCAGCATGCCCCATTCTGGGCGACCCGACTGTGGTGGCAGCTCCGTTTCGAGGGCTTCGACGACGTCGCCGTCTTGGACGGCGGCCTACCCGCCTGGAAGGCGGCCGGCGGAGCCGTGACCGCCGATCCGTCGACGCCTACCCCGCGGACGTTCGCCGGCGTTCGCCGCCCGCATCTGATCCGCTCGACGGTGGAGGTCGCCGCGGCGGTGGATGACCCGTCGACACTGCTGGTGAACGTGCTCGGCGAGGAGGACTACCGGGGTGAGACGACGACCTACCCCCGGCCCGGCCACATTCCGGCCAGTGTGAACTTCCCCGTCGCCGAGCTGGTCGACCCGGCGACGGGAAAGCTGCGGCCGATCAGCGAGCTCCGGCCCGCATTCGAGGCGGCCGGGCTCTTGGATCCCACTCGCAAGGTCGTCACCTACTGCGGTGGCGGAATTGCCGCCACCGGGGTCGCGTGGGCGCTCGCCCAGGCCGGCGTCGGCGACGTCGGCGTGTACGACGGCTCGCTAACGGCATGGACCGCCGACCCCGACCTGCCGCTCGTGACCGGATCCGCCCCGCGGTAGTCGCCCAGCTACGCAGATTTGCCGTGCCACCGGCCCGAGTGCCGGATCACCCTTTGACGTAAGCCAGCTTCGCGGTGATCTTCCCGTCGTCGACGGTGATCAGGTCGATGCCGCGGATATGGCCGTCGGCCCAGTCGTAGCGCCACTGCTGGACGACATGCCCGGTCCCGACGACGGAGTCCTCGACGGTGAAGCGGCTCTGCGGGTCGTCGAAGATCGGCGCCCACGCCTCGCGGATGGCCTCCCGCCCCACACAGCGGGTGCCGTCGGGTGGCGGTGAGGTCGCCTCGAAGACGCAGTCATCGCTGATGAGCTCGAGCGCCGCGTCGAGGTCGTGGTCGTTCCACGCCGCGTTGAAACGGTCGACGAGCGTGGCGGCCGAGGCGGGGGCGGCTCCCGACGCCGTCGCATAATTGCCGGCCCCAAACCAATCGACGACGACGACCGGCTCATCGCCGACCACCCAGGCGTCGTGGCCGCTGGGCAACGCGGTGACGTCGCCGGGCCCCGCGACGAATTCGGTGCCGTCGTCCATCTTGATCGCCAGCCGTCCGGCCGCGTGGTACTGGAAGTGGGGCGCCTCGCAACTCGGCGTACCCGCGATGGGTTTCACGTCGTTGGACCACCGCCAGCCGGGCTCGAAGGTCAGCCTGCCGACTTCCCCACCCCCGACGTTGAGGATCTCGGCTCGACCGTGCGGAAACGGCCTGATCTCGTCCGATTCGACGAAGCTGCGGTGCTCGGTGATCTCCATCGCGACTCACCTCTCCTCAAGAAGGAAGTCCTACCGATCAGGATCGGGTATTCTGACTTATCAGTAGGTCAGAATTGTCGCATAACCTCAGGTAAGCAGTCAACGGTCACCAGCTGCCGGGTAGTCGGAAGGATGTTCAGTGAAAGGCGTCAAGGGACCCGGGACGGCCGAGCGAATCCTCGACGTCGCCGAGCGGATGGTGCAGGAGCGCGGGTTCAACGGCTTCAGCTACGCCGACATCGCGGCCGAGCTGCGGGTGAGCAAACCCGCCCTGCACTACCACTACCCCGGCAAAGCGGAGCTGGGCGTCGCCCTAGTCGACCGCTACACCGCCCGGTTCACCGAGGCATTGGCCAGCTTGGATAACGCCGGGCTGAGCGCACCGGCCACCCTC
>CAZVVS010000227.1:0-7969 GCA_964630585.1 uncultured Gordonia sp. | reverse complement strand
AGATCAGCGCGGAACTCGTAGCCATGCAACGCCTCGCTGTGTCGACGAGCTGATCTGGCACCTCCGATCGTCAACGAGCCGACTCGCACTCGTCACTGTGAGCGTTGCCGCCCTTGAGGAACCGGGGTCGAATCCCGCGTTGCAGCACGGGCGGATCCGTAGACCGACGATCGGGAGGATCGGGGACGCCCCCGCACCAGGCACGGCTGGTGTCAGCCTTGGGGACTGCTGGCACGCACGACGATCGGACCACTGAGATTTGTAACCCACACCGAGTCCAGCGATACCGCTACGCCTCCTGCGATGTGAGACACATTCTCTGGGACGTATGGCGTGTAGTCGATGTCAATAGTGTGAGAAACCCGGTTCGACTCGGGATCGATACGAGACAATGATCCATAGGAGCTAAGGACCCACACGGCATCGTGCGAAGTCGTTACCGAGTTCACTCCGTCCTCGATTGGTATATCGATACTTGTGGACGAGCTGGGCATGCGCGTCACCACGCCAGTCAGCTTGGCGAGCCAGAGGTCGTTCTCGAACACAACTACCTTGTCTTCGACGCTGCCATATGGAAATAGGCTCGTGGATTCGACCGGGATGGAGTCCGTCGGCCTGTTGAGGTCTGGGTCTACGCGCGTAATGGTGGCGTCGCCCGTGTTAACCACCCACACAGCATCCTGAGACGCAGCCACTGCAGAGGGTGTGTCTCCGACTGGGACAGTAGCGGCTATCTCGTTATCTTCAGGATCTATTCTCGACACAGTGTTATCTAGCGAGTTAGCAACCCAGACAGCATCCTGAGACACCGCCATTGCCAAAGGTCCTTCCCCGACCGCTACGGTAGCGATTACCTCGTCGGAGTCAGGATCGATGCGTGACACCGTGGAGTCATCCGTGTTGGCAACCCACACGGCATCGTCAGATGCTGTTAGTGCGGTAGGTCTGTTCCCGACCGGGATGGTAGCGGTCACTTCATTGGTGTCAGGATCGATTCGCACGATCCTGCCGCGATTACCGACCAAGCCGAGGATCCAGACCGCATCTTCTGAGACCGCAACTCCTGACGACGGAACGCCGATGTCGATGGCGGCCGTCACCTCTAGGGTTTGGGGATCGATGACAGACGCAGTGGCGTCCCCAGTGCTAGAAGCCGCCTCTGATGTGCCCGGATTGACACTCGGTGGTGTGCCATCTTCGCCGCTGTTCTCGGCGCTACACGACGAGATAGCGAGAGCGAGAGCAAGACATACAACAGCGCTTCGCAGGAGGTCGGAGTAGCCAACACGCTGACCAGTCGAGAAAGGGTGGCCGGCACGACAGGGGTCGCACGCCGTTGACGTCTGTACCATGCGTCTCATGGTGCGCGCTCGAGTTCAAAGGTTGCTGAGCCACAGTTCTCACGCCAGAACGTCGGGTTATCCAACACGATCTCTCCGTCGAGCGTCATGAACACCTCGCAGATCGACTGCTGATTCAGACTGAAGCTCCAACCGAGTGGCGTCGAAGAGGCCGCGTCGACAATCGCCTGGGCAGCGCTCTCGTCGAATTCGTCGTCATTGGAACCACCGAAGGCTGAACTCGACCCGTCGTAGCCCCGCGCTTCACAGTTCAGCACCCACACGCCAGGATCCGCCTCCCCAAGAACCTCCTCCGTGGGGAGCGCCGGATCGAGGTCAGGGCTCAAGATGATGTCGGGTTCACAGGTGCCTGAACTGTCAACGCGATCGGTGCCACCAATGACTTCTTGCGACGGTGCGTGGTAAATCAGGCCGCAGCAGTCAATCGTGAGAGGCGGGCCGTCGGGCCGCCCCGGGTTGTCGGGGAAGACTTCAGGCCCATCGTAGTTGCCGGGGTAGGGGTCCTCCGCGCCTGTCCACCCGACCGCCACTTGGGCTCTCCCGGGTGGCGAGGACGAGATATCGAGATCGAAGGTGTGGGCGTGCTCGGGTACCCAGTCGATCGTGCCCGTATAGTGCCATCCCTCGGCGTCCGTGTAGTCGAACGAAACGACCGGAGTAGATGCCGTAACCGTTGTCGTGGTGGTCGGCTCGTCGGGCAGAGATGTAGGAGTCAGAGACGTCGAAGGCGAAGCCGTGACAAAGGCGCTCGAGTTCGACTGCACATCTTCTTGCGTGAGCCATGGCTCGATGCCGCACTCGTCTCGTAGCGCCGAGTTCACGATCGTGTACGGATCCTCGCTCAGCGGATCATTGACATAATTCGGACCAGGGTTCGGTGCTCCTGGGATGAACGTACCCGTGCCGGAGTCGAACTCGTCCAGCTGTGACACAGCGAACTCGGCCCCTTGGCTTGCGTCATGCGACAGGTAGTCACTCCCCAGCGCCCTAGCGAGATCGCCGTTCGCCTCGAGTTCTGCGGATCCCAGATAGCCAATCCGGACGTCGGCCAACTGGGCGCCCCACTCGTAGTGTGCGCGCTGGTCGAGGAACGGCGTGAAGTCACCTGCAAGATCGGACTCGATCGAACGAAGTTCTTCCATCGTCGAGCAGAATCCCTCCAACGCGCCCGATCCTCCTCCCCCGCCACATGCGGGAAGGACACCCGCCATTCCGACGACGGCAAGGACGGTAGGCAAGAACGAGCGACGCACGGACAGTCGACGCCGACTACCGGTCAAGCAGAGATCACGGGGCACCAGCCTGCACAACGACTTCATCATCGCCTTGACTCTCCCAGATCTCGCCGCCGCAGAGATGTCCACTGCGGAGCGGACGATATCAGGCGCTTCGCGGATGGGGGGGGTGAGGGGAGCATCCGGGTCCTGAACGCGTGGCAGGGCCCTGCGAATCTGGCGGGTGTCTATCCATCCGGATTCAGAGGTGCCTCTGCTTCGCGTTCACCTGCTACGCGTGCATCGAGTTCGACCCCGAACTCGAATAGTGCCGGCCCTTCCGCGCCGAACGACCCGGCACTCACCAAGCGCTGCCCTCAGCACCCCGGGGGCAGACAGGCAAGGCGCGTCGCAACCTGCGTCTCTTTGGAACTTTGATGAGAGAGTCGGTGGATGGTGGGGGCCAAGAGGTCAGCAGGCAGGGTGAGATCGTCGTGGGTGCGACTCTTGAGGGGTGAGCGCCTCGGGCCCGGTCAAGGTGATCTCGGTCGAAGCACACGATGCCGGGGCCGCGACGGTGTCCTGGCGTGAGCCGGGCGGTGGTCTGTCCGAGCGGCTCGTGTTCACCCATGACCTTCCGAGCCTCCGGATCGTCGTGTCCATGCCGAAGTGGCGCTTTGATGCCGACCCTGCCGACTTCGTTCTCGCCTCAGAGGCACGACGCCTCAAGCTTGCCTACCTCTTCGACCCCTGGGCGGCCGTCTCGTCCTCAGCCGTCCGACCCCTCCCTCACCAGATCCGGGCCGTGTACCAAGAGATGCTGCCTAGGCAGCCGCTGCGGTTCCTCCTCGCAGACGATCCCGGCGCCGGCAAGACGATCATGGCCGGGCTCTTGATGAAAGAGCTGCTCCTGCGCGGAGACCTCCGCCGAGGCTTGGTGGTCGCGCCGGGCAGTCTCACCGAGCAGTGGCAGGACGAGCTCTTCGAGAAGGTCGGCATCGAGTTCCACATCCTCACCAAGGCGGACATCGAGGCATCCCGAACCGGGAATCCGTTCGCAAACAAGCGGCTGGTCATCGCTCGGCTCGACATGTTGTCTCGGAACCCGGAGCTGGCTGAGCGGGCTGCGAGTGTCCAGTGGGACCTCGTCGTGGTGGACGAGGCGCACAAGATGTCGGCCCGCTACTTCGGCAACGAACTCAAGAAGACCAAGCGCTACGAACTTGGAGAGATGCTCGGTCGGGCCGCACGGCATCTGCTGCTGATGACCGCCACCCCACACTCAGGCGACCAGGAGTCGTTCGTCCTCTTCATGTCGCTGCTCGACTCGGACAGGTTCCACGGACGAGACCGCGACGCGAGCAGGGTCGTCGACGCCGACGACATGATGCGCCGAATGCTCAAGGAGGACCTCCTCACCTTTGAAGGCAAGCCGCTATTCCCCGAGCGAAAGGCTTACACCGCCGAGTACGACCTCCGCGATGCCCAGGCGGTGCTCTACGAGGAGGTCACGGACTACGTCAGTGGGATCTGCGTGCAGCGGCACTACTGGTCGGCAGATGGCGAAGGACGTTCCCCACCTTCCTGGCCACCGGCCTCAGGCCGGGTCGAATCCGGTTCCTGCAGCTCACCACCGGGCTCGGCCAGCCAGTCAGGAGGAATAGGTACCTCCCCGTGCCGCCAGCGAGCGACGACGCAGTCCTGGAACCACGCGTCCTCGAAGTCCGCGTGATCCAGGGCGATCACCTGCAGGGCACCGTCCTGGGCGGCCACCGCGTCGTACATCAGCTGGTACAAGTCCTTGGTGTGCCTATCGGTTTCACTGAGGGCTCTGAACCGGAGATTTACATTCCGATATCGGCATGTAATAGTCCTCACCATGGCTCCCAACGCGGTGGCGACGGACGTGTTCAGCGTGATCGGCGACGAGTCCCGCCGGCGCATCCTCGAGGTACTCGCCACCCGTGAGGCGACGGTCAGCGAGCTGGTCGCCGTGCTCGACCGACCCCAGCCGCAGGTGTCCAAGCACCTCGGCGTGCTGCGCGCGGCCGGCGCGGTGCAGTGCCGGCCCGACGGGCGGGCCCGCATCTACCGGCTCGACCTGGAGGCGCTCGCCCCGTTGGCCACCTGGCTGGAGCTTCTCACCACCGAGGTGAACGAGCGCTACGACCGCCTCGACACCTACCTCGACGAGCTCCAGCGCCCCGATCGCGGCGCACCAATCGCACCAATCGCACCAGCCGCACCAGACGAACGAGAAGGAGGCCGCTGATGGCCACCCGCCACGGCTCGGCCACGGTCGAGCTCCCGTCCGACACCGAGATCCTCATCACCCGGTCCTTCGAGGCCCCCCGCAGCCTCGTGTGGGAGCTGCTCACCACCCCTCGCCATCTGCTGCGCTGGTGGGGCCCCAGGTACTGCCCCCTCGTCGCCTGCGAGGTCGACCTCCGCCCCGGCGGGTCGTGGCGCTACGTCTGCCGGATGGCCGGCGGGGAGGCGGAGGGCCAGGAGCTGGCGTGGCACGGCGAGTACCGGGCCATCGAGGCGCCGGCCCGGATCGTGAGCACGGAGGTGTTCGAGGGATTTCCCGACGCCGAGTCCCTCAATACCATGACCCTCACCGAGGCCGACGGGGTCACCACCCTCACGACCCTCGTCCAGCACTCGTCCAAGGCCAACCGGGACGGCCACGTCGACAGCGGCATGGAGGGCGGGATGCAGCAGACCTTCGACCGCCTCGACGACCTCGCGGCCGTCGCCGACGCGCCCGCCGAGCGCTTCCGGCGGGTGGCCGGCGCCTTCGGCGACCTCGTGCACACGGTGCCCGCCGGCGCCTGGGGCGCCCCGGCACCCTGCGAGGGCTGGGTGGCCCGGGACGTGGTCGTCCACCTCCTGTCCTGGGTGCCCAGCGTGCTGGGGCGCAGCGGGCTCGACCTGCCGGCGCCGCCGGACGAGGCCGCGGGTGACGAGACCCTCGCCCCAGCGTGGGACGCGTTCGCCGGCGCACTCCAGGGCGCGCTCGACGACGCGGAGGTCGCGGTCCGCACCTTCGACGCCGGCCCTCCCGGCGAGATGACCGTCGAGGCCGCCATCGACATGCTCGTGACCGGCGACGTCCTCGTCCACACCTGGGACCTCGCCGCCGCCCTCGGGCGGACCGACGAGGTCCACCTCGACGGAGTGGTCAGCCGGGAAATGCTCGTCGGCATGCAGCCCCTGGACGAAATGCTGCGGAGCAGTGGCCACTACGGCCCCAAGGTCGAGGTCGGGGACGACGCGTCCACCCAGGACGCCCTCGTCGCCTTCACCGGGCGCGATCCCCGCTGGCGGCCGCCGGCGGCACCCTGAGCTTCCACGAGCAGCCGGCGTCGCCACGTCGTAACGTCGCTCCCGCAACGGCAGTTCGACCGAGGGGGATCGACGTGGCCGGCAAGGACAAGTACGCCCAGCGCATGGCGGACCACCTCGGCGAACCCGTCGATGCAGCCTGCCCCATCACCCGCACGGGCGGGACGGTGGCCCAGATCGGCGGCACCGTGGGCGGGGTCGTAGGCGCCGGATTCTCGTCGGCGGCCCGCAGCGCGCCGTCGGACGTGACCATCGGCCAGTTCGGCTGGCTGGGCGTCGGTCCCGAGCGCTTCAGCCTCTGCAACGCGTCGTTCACGGGCAAGCCGAGCGGCGACCCGTTGGCCCAGGTGGCGTACACCGACGTGACCGCGGTCGGCCTCACCGAGGGCAAGATCACCCTGCGAGCCGACCTCGACCTGGCCGACGGCCGCCACGTCGCCTTCGAGATCAAGCGCCAGGGCGCCAACAAGGCCAGCGTCCCCGTGGTCGAGCTCCTGCGCGACCGCTGCCACGCCGCGCCTGCGTAGGTCCTCAGGGGCCCTGCCCGGGCACGCACGACGGGAGGAGTCGACCAGGCCATCCTCACGACCCTCTGTCCGTCGACGGCGCCGGCGACGTCCGGTGATCGTTCCGGACGGACGGGGTCCGAGTGACCCCACCGGCCCGGTCCGCCCTTCTAGTGTCTCCGGGTTCCGACGACAGAAAGCGCACCAATGACCACTCCGACCCGACGTCGCACCGCAGCGCTGCTGCTCGGCGCCATCGCCCTTCTGGCCACCCTGGGCGGCCTCACGTCACCCGCCTCGGCCGCCCGCGGCCAGGAGGCCGACGCCGAAGGCTTCTCCACCCTGACCCTGGTCAACAGCTGGTCCCCCTACGACAGTGGGACGGGCGTGCCCAAGGTCCGCCTGTCGAACGGCATCGTCGAGTTCCGTGGCGCGATGTCCAGCGGCACGGCCCCGCAGGCGTTCACCCTGCCCGCCAACATGCGCCCGGCCAAGAAGGTGTTCGTCCCGCTCGACCTCTGCAGCGCCACCAACGGCCGCCTGGTCGTCAAGCCCGACGGGACGGCACGCGTCGAGGCGGAGAACGTCTTCACCGACGCCACCTGCTTCACCTCGCTCGAGGGCGCCTCGTTCGCCCTGAACCCGGCCGGTCAGGTGGCCCTGCCCCTGATCAACGGCTGGACCAACGGGCCGTACCAGACCCGATCGGCCGCCGCGGCAGTCGTGGGCGGCGTCGTCCACCTGAGCGGCGCCATCCGCACCAACGGCACCAACAAGCAGCCGTTCGTGATCCCGGCGGGCATGCGGCCCGCGGCCACGGTCTTCGTGCCGATCGACCTGTGCAGCGCCCACGACGGCCGCCTGCGCATCGCCCCCTCGGGCAACGTGGTCGTGCAGGCCGATGACGAGTTCGGCGACGCCCAGTGCTTCACCTCCCTCGACGGCGCCTCCTGGGTCGTGAACCCGACCGCCCAGACCGCCCTCACCCTCGAGAACGGCTGGACGGGCCAGCCCTTCCACACCCGCAAGCCGCGCGCCGGTCTGGTGGGCGGCGTCGTGCACCTGAGCGGTGCGGTGGCGGACGGCACCAGCGCAGGGATCTTCACCCTGCCCGTCGGACTGCGGCCCACCAAGCTCGTCTACATCCAGGTCGACCTGTGCAGTGCGGCCAACGGTCGCCTGCTGATCGACACGGACGGCACGGCCCAGATCGAGACCGAGTTCGACTTCACCGACGCCCAGTGCTTCACCTCCCTGGAGGGCGCCAGCTTCGTCCGCTGAGCCTGCGCAGGATCGTTCGTGCCGAGCGGGGCGGCTCTCGGGCCGCCCCGCTCGTCGCGACCGGGTTAGCTTCGGCGGGTGCACGCTGACGAGGCCATGGGCCTGGCCCTCGACGAGGCCCGCGCCGCGCTGGCACACGGGGACGTGCCCGTCGGCGCCGTGGTGCTGGTCGACGGCGAGGTGGTGGCCCGCCGCCACAACGAGCGCGAGGCGGCCGGCGACCCCACCGCCCACGCCGAGGTGCTGGCCCTGAGAGACG
>CAZVVS010000226.1:0-7983 GCA_964630585.1 uncultured Gordonia sp. | reverse complement strand
TAGGCCTCGTCTCACCCACGATGGCGGTCACGGGGCTCATTCGGTTGTCTAGAGCAGGGCCTCGAAGGCATCGGATCCCGCTGCTGAGAAGTCCTCCTCGTGCTCTGCCTGGTAGGCCTCCCACGTCTGGGCGTCCCAGATTTCGAGGTGGTCGAAACTGCCGATCACCACGCACTCCTTGGTCAGCCGCGCATACGACCGGTGATCTGGCGACAGGGTGATCCGGCCCTGGCCGTCGGGGCGCTGCTCGTCAGCGCTGGCGAAGAAGTACCGCTGGTACGCGCGCGCCTGCGGATTGTTGCGCGATGCGGCCCTCGTCTTCTCCGCAAGAGCGTCGAAGTCCTCGAGTCGGTAAACGGCGAGGCTGTTGTCCTGGTTGCGCGTGACCATCACCCCTCCTGCCAATGCGTCTCGAAACTTCGCCGGCAGCGTGAGCCGCCCCTTGTCGTCCAACTTCGGCGTGTAGGTGCCGACGAGCCGCTGACTCGTCATGTCGCACCTCCTCGACCGCCGACTGGTTCAACTTCCGGTTCGTCGTTCCAGTAACCACACTGTACCCCACTTTCCACCACTTTCCACCCATTCGACCCATCATTTCTGGGTGCATGTCTCATAACTGCAGGTAAGAGTGCAGAAGTTGAGTGGGGAAGATCCGTGATCGTAAGGACGCTTTGCCCAGATGACCGAGCTCCAGGAGGGATAGAACACTATTAAAGTGCCAGGTGAGACTAATTTGATGCCAGTGGTGGTGGAATGTGGGGAACCGGACCCAATGGCGGTGGGGCAAGGTGGGGCACAACGACGACGAGGGCCGCGCATCGCATTGATGCGCGGCCCCCGTCAATGAGCCTGCCCGCCGAGCGGGCCTGGACTACTCCTCGTTGAACCGCCGGTTGAAGCGGTCTTCCATGCGTTCGGAGAGACTGCGCGCCGACGCGGTCGGGCGGGCCGACCCGCCGTGCCCGTCCACCGACTTCAAGGACGGCTTCCCTCCGCGCAGTGCGAGCAGTCCGGCGCCGAACATCACGAGGAAGCCGATCAGGCTGAGAATCGGGAACCCGCCGATCTGCACGCCGGCCACGATGCCGCCCACGAGCAGCGCGAGTCCAACGAGAAACAGGACAACCGCCTGCGCACGCCGACGACCAGGCGCCAGGCTGCGCTTGTGGACAGTCGACGCGAACTTGGGGTCGTCCGCGTACAGCGCACTCTCGATCTGGTCGAGCATGCGCTGCTCATGTTCGGAAAGTGGCACCGACCCCTCCTTCACTGCATTCGTGGTCGTAGAACTTCAATGATACGAGGTGAACGACCGAACGACCACACTTCGCCCCCCGTTGATCCGATGACGTGGCCATCGGGTCTACCGATGATCACGCCGACATCATGCCGACCGGGCCTGGCGCACCGCCGCCGACGGCGCCCGGCCCTGCTCGTAGCCGGCCAAGACGTCCTCCGCGATGGCAATGAGCCCGCTGAGTCGAATCCGCATCCGTGCGACGACCGCCTGGTCCACCTCGCGGACCAGGCCGGTCTCTACACGCTGGCGCAGCGCTGAGTGGCCGGCGAAGAACGCCGCGTCCTCCCCTAGTGCCGCATCGGCGCCGGATTGCGCCTCGAGGCGCACCCACGCGCTGCGCTGGCCACGCGGCGCCCGCCTCCGGGATTCCAGGACGACAAGGACCGCCCCGGCGGCCCGTAGCGCAGCGAGGTAGTACAGCCGCAGCCGCTCAGCGTTGCCGATGACGACGTCGCCGTCATCGGCAATCGCCACCGCCTGGTCGAGCAGCCGGTGCGCATCGGCCACGATCCTCGGCTCGATCGCCGACCCCGTTCTCGTCGCCATTCCCGCCTCCTCTCGGCCGGTTCCCGTCTTCTTCAGTCAGAACGCTATCCGTGGAGTCCGACATTCCAATCGGTCCGAACAGGGCCCGCGGCTTCCCTCCGCGGGCCCGGCCCGTCCAGCCGTCGAATGCGACCCCGTCTTATTATCGAACAAACATTCGACTGCGTCAATGCTAGCGTGATCCTGCGGTGCGCTCAACCGCCACCACGACGCAGCGAAAGGCCCCCAGATGACAGAGGAGTCGATCGGCGCGCCGGTCGACGTCGCCGTGGTCCGCCTCACCGGCGGCGATTCACACATCTGGCTGGACCCGGCGCTGCACGTCTACGTCACGGCAATGGGCTATCCGCGCGGCATCGAGGGCCAGCGCAAGGCACTGTGGCGCGACCACATCGCCCGTCCCGGTTGGAGCGCGTTCGGGGCCGTCGCCGCCGTCGACCCGGCCCGCCTCAGCGGGTCACTGCTGCGTCGGTCGCCCACTGTGCACTCCCTGCAGCAGCGGCGCCTGCGCCACGGACGGATCCGCGGCGCCGCACACACCGAGGACGTCCTCGTCGGCATCGCCTACGGCTACCGCGGCGCACCGGACCAGTGGTGGAACCAGCAGCTGCGAATCGGTATGCGCCAGGCCGGTTGTCCGGCCGATCGCGCTGCCCGCCTGCTTGCCGACTATTTCGAGCTCACCGAGTTACACGTTCATCCCGACGCGCAGGGCCGCGGCGTGGGGCAAGCCCTCCTGCGCGCTCTGCTCGCCGACCGCACCGAATCCAGCGTCCTGCTGTCTACCCCGGAGGTCGCCGGCGAGGAGAATCGCGCGTGGTCCCTCTACCGCCGCTTCGGATTCTCCGACGTGCTCCGCCATTACACCTTCGCCGGCGATCCGCGCCCGTTCGCCTTCCTCGGCCGCGAACTGCCGTTGCCCGTCCACCTGGATCCCGGAGGACCGAGGTGACTCGGCGCTACGACGCCGTCGTCGTCGGCGCCGGCCACAACGGACTCATCGCGGCGGCCTACCTCGCCCGCGCCGGACGCTCGGTCTGCGTGCTTGAACGCGACGCGATCCCCGGTGGCGCCGTCTCCACCGTCGAGCGCTTCCCCGGCTATCGCGTAGACCGTGGGTCGTCGGCGCACCTCATGATCCGGCACACGCCGATCCTCGACGAGCTCGACCTGTACCGCCACGGCTTGCGCTATGCCGATTGCGACCCGTGGGCGTTCGCCCCGGCCGAGACCGACGACGACGAGCCGATCGTGTTCCACCGCGACCTCGCAGCGACCTGCGCCTCCATCGAACGCTCGTGCGGCCGCGCCGATGCCGACTCCTACGCGCGCTTCGTCGCACAATGGGCACCCCGGGCCCGGGCGACGATGGCGGCGTTCGGGCACGAGCCGACACCCACCCGTTTCGCCGCCACCTTCGCCTCGAGCGGTCTGCGCACGCCCACCGCGCGTGAGTCGTTCCTGGACCGGCGCATCGGTGCGCTCTCGTCGATGTCACAGGACATGATGAAGTCCGGTGATGCCCTGCTCGACCGCACGTTCGACTCGGAGCGACTCAAGGCCGCACTCGCCTGGTTCGGCGCGCAGTCCGGACCACCCACCGACCTACCGGGGACCGCACCGATGGTCGGGTTCGCCGCCCTGATGCACGACATCCCGCCCGGACGCGCGATCGGCGGCAGCGGCTCGCTCACCACGGCACTGTGCGCCGCACTGGCCGCCGACGGCGGGCAGCTGGTCACCGACTCCCCCGCCACCGCGCTGCGGCGCCGCGGCGACGACTGGGAGGTGGTCGACGCCTCCGGCACCGTCACGATGGCGCGCCACGTCGTCGCCGCGTGTCATATCGGCGCGACACTGGACCTCCTCGCGGCGGGCGGTCATCGGGCCGACCGGATCGACCGCTGGCGCCGCGCGATCGTCGTCGGCAACGGCATCGGCATCGCCGTGCGGCTCGGTACCACCGCCCTGCCGGCCTATCGGAACACCCCGAGCGGCCTGCCCGCCCACGGCATGCACAGCGGGTTGGGGCTGTTGACGACCGAACGGGCACACCTGCGCCGCGCGCACGCCGCCAGCGCCGTCGGCGAACTTCCGGCACGACCGGTCGCACTGCCGATGGGCTTCTCCGCACTCGACCCCAGCATCGCTCCCGCCGGGCGGCACCTGGTCAACGTGTGGGCCCAGTGGCATCCGTACCGCTTCGCCGACGGTGGGTCCTGGGCGGATCGGGCACGTACCGCGGCCGACGGGGTGATCGCCGAGATCGACCGCTACGCCCCCGGCTTCGCGTCGACGATCGAGCACTGCTACATCCAGACGCCCGCCGACCTCGAATCCGAGCTGGCCCTGCCGGCGGGCAACATCATGCACGTCGAGATGACAATCGACCAGATGTTCGGGTGGCGCCCACACCCCGACCTCGCCGGACGGTCGGTACCCGGGGCCCGTGGGCTCGTCTTGGCCGGTGCGTCGACGCATCCAGGCGGCGGCGTCACCGGGACCAGCGGCCGCCTTGCCGCCCATGCAATCCTGCACCGAACCTCCAAGCGGCGCGGCCTCGGCACCACAGCCCGCACCATCTGGCACGATTGACGGCGTGTCGACGCCCCCGCTCCGCCGATCGCCCGCCCGCCTAGTCGCCGTGGCAGGCTCCGTCCTACTCCTGATGACCCTGTTGTCGGGGTGCCTGACCAGGTCGGAGACCGTCGGCGACCGCTTCTCCGGCGAGATCATCGTCGCAACCACGCCCGACAACTCCGCCGGTATCCCCCGCCTGGACATCCCCCAGTCGATGGCCGGCCAGGTCTCGGTCTCCGATTTCACCGGCACGATCTCCGACACCGGCTCGGTGACCACCCAGCGGCCGGACACGGAGACGCAGGCGCCTACGCAACCCCAGAAGCTCCCCACCAAAGTCGGGACCCGCGCCACCTATCACTCGCTCACCGCCGGACAGTTCGGCCAGCTCGGCGACATCATCGCCGCGTCGTTCACGGCTTCGAACGCGGCTATGGACCTGGCCACGACGCGCAGTGGCGATGCAGTCCGACTGACCGGCACCGCCGACTTCAGCGGTCTGGTCGAGGGTCGCGACGTCGTGTACTTCTCGGTCACCTTCGGCGGCGAGATCGGCGGGACCAACGGCATCGAGTACGGCGACAACTCGGTGTCGTGGGTGATTCCGGCGGGCAAGTCGAGCGATCTGACCGCCGATGCGCGCTACCCCGACCCCGCTGTCGCAGCTCTGCCGAGCTGGTCGCTGTTCCTCGCGTTCCTGTGCGTGCTCGCCGTCGCGTTCGTCGCCTGGTACGCCCGCCGCGAGCACAAGGCTGACACCACGCCGCGTCCCGGCGCACTCGCCAAGTGACCGACCTAGACGTCGCGGATCTCGTCCACGCTCGTCTGAGCGAGGTATTCGCCGCCGCACGCAATGACGCCGCGGACATCGGCGCGGCGGTCGTGGCCGCAACCGACTCGTTGGCCGGGTTCGTGCTCGACGGCGGCAAGCGCGTGCGCCCGCTGCTCGCCGACGCCGGCCGGACCGTCGCGCACGGTGACGACCGGGTCGCGCACCCGGCCGATGACACCGACGACGCGCTGGTCGAGCTGGGCGCGGCCCTCGAACTCGTCCAGGCGTGCGCGCTCGTGCACGACGACATCATCGACGCATCGGACACCAGGCGCGGTCGGCCGACGGTCCATCGCGCCTTCGCCGCGACACACCGCGAGAGTGATTGGCAGGGCGAGTCCGACCGGTTCGGCGAGTCGATGGCGATCCTCATCGGTGACCTCGCGCTGGCTTGGGCCGACGACCTGGCGGCCACGCTACCGGCCCGCATCGCACCGGTATGGGCGAGGATGCGCACCGAGGTGCTGTCGGGCCAGGTCCTCGATATCGCGAACGAGGCTGCCCGCGACGAGTCGCTCGCGGCCGCGGAGCGGGTCATCGCCTATAAGACGGCCGGTTACACCGTCGCCCGCCCGCTCGAACTGGGTGCGGTACTCGGGGGCGCGGACGAGTCGCTGGTCGCGCGGCTACGCATCATCGGTATGCAACTCGGACTGGCATTCCAGCTCCGCGACGATCTGTTGGGCGTCTACGGCGATCCCGCTGTGACGGGCAAGCCCTCCGGTGATGACCTGATCACCGGGAAGCGCACCGTGCTGATCGCCGAGGGACTGGCCCGCGCCGACGACGATGCGGCCCTACGCCTGCGGCGGCTCCTGGGAACCGAGGTGTCACGCACCGAACTCACCGATGCACGGGAGATCCTGACCGTTTCCGGCGCACAGGCCGCTGTCGAGGCGCGCATCGAGTCCGCTCTGGCATCCGCGCTGGGCGGAATCGACGCCCTGCCGACATCGTCGCCGGCCCGCGCCAAGCTCACGGCGTTGGCCCACCGGATCACCCACCGGGCCGCGTAGGTGGCCGGCCTTCGACGCGTGTCCGGACCCACCGCACGCGTGGTGGTGATCGGTGCGGGACTGGCCGGGCTCTCCGCAGGTCTGCATCTGCGCGGTGCCGGACACGAGGTGACCGTCGTGGAGGCCGGTCCGCAACCGGGCGGGCTCGTCCGCACCGAGACGATGACCGCCGGCGACGGATCGGTACACCGCTTCGACACCGGGGCGACGATCCTAACGATGCCCGGACTCGCCCTCGACGCGATGTCCGCGGTCGGCGTCGAGAAGTCCGACGCCCTGGCTCGACTGGATCTGCGCCCGGTCGACCCTTCCTACGTCGCGCGATTCGCCGACGGCACCGAACTGGCCGTCGCGGCCGACCGGGCGCAGCGGATCACCGCGGTCGCCGATGTATTCGGGGCCGACGCAGCCGCCGGAGTCGCCCGTCTCACCGATTGGCTGACCGACCTCCACGGGACTGAGTTCCCCGCGTTCATCGACCGCAACCACGACCGGCTGACGGACTTCGTCCGCGGGGACACGGGGCGGGCAGCGCGCCGGCTGGTCCGACTCGGTGCAGTCCGGGGTCTGACCGGTGCGATCAGCCGCTTCGTCGCCGACGAACGGCTGCAACGGGTCTATTCGTTCCAGGCGTTGTACGCGGGGGTCCCGCCGGCTCGGGCGGCGGCGGTCTACGGGGTGATCGCCCACATGGACATCGGACTGGGCGTCAGCTATCCGACGGCCGGCATGGGCCGACTGCCGCAAGTGCTCGCCGGTGCACTCACCGACGCCGGCGCCATACTTCATTGCTCGACTGCAGCGGCACGACTGCAGCGGCGGGGCACGCGGATCACCGGTGTCGTGGTGCGCACCGCAGACGGTACCGAGGAGCTGCTGCCAACCGACGCGGTCGTGGCGGCATGCGGCACGTCCGCGCTGGCCGGCCTGGTCGGGACAGACGGCCCCGGTCACACCCGACGCCGCGCGATCCGCTACTCCCCGAGCGCGGTCGTAGCGCATCTCGCCGTCGACGCCGGGCAGACTGCGCGATGGCCGGGCAGTCATCACACCATCGACTTCGGGGCGGCGTGGGCCGAGACGTTCACTCAGATCGCCCCGCGCCAGCCGGGCCGTGGCCGGTTGATGAGCGACCCGTCGGTGCTGATCACGCGTCCGGCGGCCACCGCACCGACCGGATTCACCACGTCCGGGCGCGAGTCGGTGTCGGTGCTGTGGCCGTGCCCGAACCTCCATGCCGCGGACCTGCCGTGGGCCGAGATCGCCGACGACTACGTCGCACGGTCGCTGACCGCGCTGGCGCAGCGCGGATATCCGGGCATCGACGAGGCACCTGTGCTGCGGATCGACACGCCGATGTCGTGGGAGCAACGCGGGTATACCGCGGGCACGCCGTTCGCGGCTGCCCACACGGTGCGGCAGACCGGCCCGCTGCGCACCCCCAACCGTGCGCCGGGCTGGGACAACCTGGTACTCGCGGGTGCCGACACCGTGCCCGGAGTCGGTATCCCGCCGGTGCTGGTATCGGGCCGACTGGCCGCCGACCGCATCACGCCGATGCCCGCGCGCGGCCGAGCGTGGTGACCGCAGCCGTCTACGATCGCAGCGTGACCATGCAACCGGCCCCGTGGTGGCGAAGGTGGGAGTTCCCCGTCGGCGCGGCCGGGTCGGTCCTCGTGGCGCTCGGCGCCTTCGGCGTCGCCGACATC
>CAZVVS010000225.1:0-8033 GCA_964630585.1 uncultured Gordonia sp. | reverse complement strand
GGTCGATCCGATCCTCGACGGCTCGACGATGGTCATGGTGGGCGATCCCGAGCTGAAGTTCGTCACCTATCCGCTGCAACCGCCCCGCGACGACGGTAAGCAGCTGGTCAACTTCATCGCCGAGCGCACCGGCGGCGGATTCCGCGACGGTGATGGTGCCGACTGGAACCGTGCGGTCGACCGCGAACCCGTGGCCGCGCTGTTCGACGACTGGGTGTTCGACTGGGTCGACGTCCCCGCCATTGCGCGCGCGTCCGGGGAGATCCTCGAGTACGCGAGCAGCGACGTCGAGGCGCTGCCGCAGTGGAGTTTCGGCAACGTCACTCTGTTGGGCGACGCCGCTCATGCGATGTACCCCAACGGCTCGAACGGCGGCTCGCAGGCCACGCTCGATGCGCGCACGCTGGCCTACCAGCTCGCCACCCAGCCGACGGTCGAGGCTGCGCTGACCGAGTACGAACAGGCCCGCCGCCCACTAACGACGGCGCTGCTGGCCAAGACCCGCCAGACCGGACCGGAACGGGTCATGGCGCTCGCACGCGAACGCGCCCCGCAGGGCTTCACGCATGTGCACGACGTGATCAGCCGCGAAGAGCTCGAGGAGATCGCCGCCGACTACAAGCGCGCGGCCGGCTTCCACCCCGACCACTTGCACGCGCGGTCGTCGCTGACGGTCGAGGTCGAGGGGCGGTGAGCCCGTTGTCGGGGCTGGTCACCGTCCCCATCGTAGAGATCGAGGTGGTCCTCGGTGAGTCCATCGACGTCGGGATCACCCGCGACGGCCACCGGCGGTTCACACCGATTCTCGGCGGCACGGTGCGGGGATTGCCGTCGGCTGGGGATTCTGCGGTGGAGGCGCTGCGCGCTGAGATCCTCCCCGGCGGAGGAGACCGTCAGTTGATCCGTGGTTCGGACGACAGTCTCGTCGTCGAGATCAATGCGGCGTATGACGCCCAGACCGCCGCGGGGGCGTTGATCGGCATCCGCGCTCAGGGCGTGCGCACCACTAGTGAGGCCGGCGTCTACTTCCGCGTCACGATCCGGTTCGAGACCGCCGACCAGACGCTGACCGGCCTGCAGGATGCGCTCTTCATCGCCGACGGGACTCGCGACGCCGATCGCGTGCGGCACACGGTCTATCGCGTGGGTTGAGTTCCCATATCAGATAACTATCTGATGTTGTGCTAACCTAATGCATGACCACCGCAACAGAAACCTTCACCGAACTTCTCCGCCACCCCAAGGACGTCGTCGCGCGGACCGAAAACGGTGCCGTAAGGATCACGCGACGCGATGCCGATGACCTAATCCTGATGAGGGCCGGCGACCTCGAAGACAAAGAAGCTGGCATAGCCCTCGCCTCGGCGCTGATGCGTGCCGTCATGCGCGCCGACGGCAACATCGCCACGGCACTCAGCGCCTTGCATCCCTGGATCCTCGCGCTCCCCGCCGAAGACCAGAGTCAGTGCGCCACCGAAATCGGCAATCTTCTATGGAGCTCCGTCGAAGTCGGAAGTTACCGACGCCTCCTGGAAGAATTCGACGCGTGGCGAGGCACTGCCCAAGCGCACGCCGCGGGACTGCGTGCCACAACCGACTTTGAATGGTTTGGGCAAGACGGACCACGCGTCGCGCGCCCCGAGTAGCTGCAATGACCCCATCAGGCCGCGACCTCCCAGTCGTCCGGCCGACCAAGAAGACCGAGTACGAGATCCGGTTCATCAATCGCGCAGGCAGAAGGGGTGGATCGATCTCGTGGCCGTCGCAACGAATGCGGCCACGGATGCATGGGACTTCCTCACGAAGACGCCTACCACTCGGGTTGCTGGGCGTGTCCATCCACTTAAAGGCACCCTCGCGACAATCGAAGTCGACGGACAATCGTTCGATCAGTGGCGGTACGAACCTACAACGCAAGGGGAGTTGGGATCGCGGAACCCGCATGCCGCCGTAGGCTCAACTTCATGCCCCTCTCCCTCACACGCTGGCGAGAGTCTGAGCCCGAGGAGATCCGCAGCTGGATCACCGAGGTGAACGACGGCATCATCGCCGTCGCAGGTATGGGACTCGGCCTGGCCGGAGCCGACGTCGAAGCGCGAACCACCTACGCCGTCGTGATCATCAACGCTTTCGTCGGCGCTCTGGTGGCGTTCGGCGCGAAGCTCGGGGAACGACTCGCCGACGTCGAAGCCGAGCACGATCTCATCGGCCACGAGTCGCAACGTCTGGCCATGACGCCCGACGAGGAGAGGGCCGAGATCGTCGCGTGGTTCGAGGAGAAGGGCGTCAGCACGACGACCGCACAGAACGTCGCCGACGAGTTGAATGACGGCGACGCATTGGGCGCCCATCTCCTCATCGAGTACGGGATCAAGGAGTTCACCACGACCCGGGCGGCCTGGAGTGACGCGATTCAGGTCGGGATGGCGTTCCTCATCGGCGCGATCCTTCCGGTCCTCGCGACCATCGTCACCCCGTGGGACACGCACGTGGTCGGGATCGTCGCGATTGCGACAGTGTCGCTAGCAGTGACCTCGTTCACCCTCTCGAGGTTCGGTCACTCCAACCCCGTCGCGACGGTCGCGCGTTCACTCATCCTCGGCTTCGGCACGTTGGCAGCCGCCTTCGCGCTCGGCGATCTCCTGTTGTAGCCGTGGGTGAGGCTTGAGACGCTACGGCGCCTCGCCAGCGGTGAGGCCGCCGTCCATGATGAACTCGCTGCCCGTGGAGTACGACGACTCGTCGCTGATCAGGAAGACGACGAACGTCGACACCTCGTCGGGCTGGGCAGCGCGGCCCAGCGGAATCTTCAGCATGTCGTCGGGGATGTTCTCGGTCATCGGCGTGCGGATCAGGCCGGGGTGGATCGAGTTGACCCGGATGTTGTGCGGGCCCAGCTCAAGCGCCGCCGACTTTGCGAGGCCGCGCACAGCCCACTTCGACGCCACGTAGCCGTGCGCCCAGGGGCTGCCCTGCAAGCCCTCGACCGACGACACGTTGATGATCGAACCGCCGCCAGCGGCCTTCATCGGGTCGACGGCCTTGACCATGCCGATGAACGTGCCGGTCAGGTTCACGTCGAGGATCTGACGGAATTTGTCGATGCGGAACTTCTCCAGCTGCGCGCCGTTCACGATGCCGGCGTTGTTCACCAGTCCGTTGAGTTTGCCGAACTCGTCGACAGCGGTCTTGATCGCCGCGTCCCAGTCGTCCTCGCTCGTGACGTCGAGGTGGACGTACCTGGCGTTGGGGCCGACCTCCTCGGCGAGCGCACGCCCCTCGTCGTCGAGGATGTCCCCGA
Source organism: uncultured Gordonia sp. (assembly GCA_964630585.1). Classification (GTDB taxonomy): domain Bacteria; phylum Actinomycetota; class Actinomycetes; order Mycobacteriales; family Mycobacteriaceae; genus Gordonia. Next base: position 4,732 of record CAZVVS010000225.1, on the reverse strand, counting down.
TGACGACCTTGCCGCCCTCGGCGACAAGCGCCCTCGCATGCTCGGCGCCCATGCCCCGAGCGCCGCCGGTGATCAGTACAACTTTGTCGTCTACGCGTCCCATGAGGCGCTACGGTACCCCGGAAAATGGGAAATGAGAACACGTTCTAGTAATCTGTGGTCTACTGATCTGGACACCTGTCCGGACAAATGTACATTTACCTGCGGAAACGCCCGGACCTGCTCCGATAACCGTCGAGGAGAAAACCCATGGCCATCCGAGTCGCACACGTCGGAACGGGCAACGCCGGTCGCATTGCACTGACCCAACTCATCGAGGACCCCCGGTTCGAGCTCGTCGCCCTGTGCGTCTCGACGCCGTCGAAGATCGGCAAGGACGCGGGCGAGCTGGCCGGGCTCGACGTCGTCACCGGCATCACCGCCGTCGGATCGATCGACGAGCTGATCGCCACCGAGCCCGAGTGCGCCGTCTACTGCGCCATGGGCGACACCCGGCCGATCGAAGCGTTCAACGACTGCCTGCAGATCCTGGCCGCGGGCATCAACATCGTCGGGACGTCGCCGGTGGGGATGCTCTACCCGTACGGCAACATGCCCGACAAGGCCATCGCGAAGATCGACTCGTGCGCCAAAGAGGCCGACGTGTCCATCTACGTGTCCGGCGTCGACCCGGGGTTCGCCAACGACCTGATCCCCTTTGCCCTGGCCAGCACCTGCCAGAAGGTCACCCAGGTCCGCTGCTACGAGATCGCCGACTACGCCACCTACGACGGCGTCATCACGATGCGCGACATGATGGGCTTCGGCAAGCCGCTCGAGGAGACTCCGCTGCTGTTCCTGCCCGGCATCCTCGGCCTCGGCTGGGGCACCACCCTGCGCATCCTGGCCGCCGGGTTCGGCGTCGAGATCGACGAGATCCGTGAGCGCCACGAGAGCTTCCCCGCGCCCGAGTCCTACGACATCGCCGCGCTGCACATCGAGAAGGGCACCCGCGCGGCCGTGCGGTTCGAGATCATCGGCCTCGTCGACGGGAAGGAGGCGATCGTGATCGAGCACATCACCCGCACCCGTGACGACCTGTGCCCGGACCTGGCCCGACCGCCCCACGGCGGTGGCGCCTACCGCGTTGAGATCACCGGCGAGCCGTCGTACATCGTCGACATCACCCCCACCAGCGACAAGGGCGACCACAACCACGCGGCCATCGCCGCCGGCGTCGGCCGTGTTGTGAACGCCATCCCCACCGTCGTCGAAGGGCCGTCGGGGGTCCGCACCACCTTGGACCTCCCGCTCATCACGGGGCCGGGGCTGACTCCCTGAGCCATTTCGGCTTGCGAGGTCTCGATTCGCCTTCTAGTCGGCTACTTCCAGTACGCCTGGGCCTTGATCGAAGTCTTGGGGAGACCATGAACCGACTTGAGGGTCTTGGTGATCGCACGGGTGGTGCGCCAATCGGAGGCAGCCCAGGTGAAGGTTCCGTCCGAGACGGTGATGCTCTCGGCTTGCTCGCGCAGCAGGCGACCGCCGTCCACGCGCTGCACCCAGGTCACCTCGTGCTGGGACTTGGCGCGCACCGGCAGCGTCGCCTCGAGCTCGTCCTGCCATTCCAGAAAGACCCGCGCCGGCGTATCGCCGATGGCATCGAGCAGCGTGTTGATCGCCGGCAGTGAAGCGGCGTCACCGAAGATGACGAACTCCGTGGGCAACGGACTGGGTAGTTGGAAGTTCGAGCCCAGCATCGTCGCGTCGATCTGATCGCCTACCGATGCCCCCCGCGCCCAATTGCTGGCCAGCCCGTCGGCGTGCAGGGCGAACTCGAGCGAGAAGCTGCCGGAGTCCGCGTCCTGGTCGAGCAGCGTGTACGCGCGCTGATGGGGCTTGTCGCCCGGGAACCACATCCGCACCCACTGCGTCGGGTGCGGCGGATGCTCCTCCAGCAGCCGTTCGGCGGTGAAGCCGAGGCGCATGTAGCCCTCGTTGACTGTCTCGACCGAAGTGACCGTCATCTGATAGTCGTCGGCGCCCGACACCTTCATCAGGACGCCCAAAGCTCCTTTACCCATACCGCCTAGCTTAGCCTGCCCTAATTTCAGCACCAGGCCGGCTACATCCGGTGGGCCCCTGCTGAGATCTGTCCCCTGCCCGGGCACCTCGGTGATAATCACGCAGGTCGAGGCAATACGTACATTTTTCAGCAGCATGGAGCCGTATGCCACAGCGCTGCGTCTAAGAAGGTGTGGACGTTGGCGTGTACTCCCGGACCGAATTGGTTGCCCGCGGCGAAACTGACAGCACACTGCGCCGATCAGTACGGTCCGGTGCGCTGACCCGCGTGCGCGGCGGCTGGTACGCGACCCCCACTGCGAACCCGGCGGCAGTCGAGGCGGTTCGCCGAGGCGGAGTGCTCTCATGCGTGTCGGCTCTGGACCTCCACGACTTCTGGGTGGCACCCGGCTATCCCGATGTGCACGTCCGCGGTACACGCGCAAACAACCGTCCGGGATTCTGTCGGCACCACGGCCGCCTGCATCGCGCCGGTGGCGCGATCGATTCGCCCGCACTCGCTCTGGCCTGCGCCGCGAAATGTATGCGCGCCGAAGACTGGATCGCCGTGGTCGACTCAGTGCTGAACACCAAGAAGATGACAGTCGAGGACATACGCAACGCCCTGGATGGACTCATCGATTACGAGGCCATCCGGCTACTCGAGAGATGCGATCCCGATGCCGAATCCGGGACCGAGTCGATCGTGCGGGTCCGTCTCCGCGCCCACAATTTCAAGGTGACCGTCCAGCCGCGCATTCCCGGTGTCGGGCGGTACGACCTCGGAGTAGGGCGCCTCCTCATCGAGTGCGATAGCAAGACCCACCACATGAGCGAGCGGGACTACGAGCGGGATCGTTGGCGTGACCGCAAGGTCATGTTGGCCGGATACCTCCCGCTCCGCCTCACCTATTCGACCGTGTTCTACGACTGGGAAGACGCCATGGCCGACATCGTGGCGCTCACCCGCAAGTCGCGGCACCGGTACGGCGCGCAGACCTGCTGAGAACTGCACATATACCGGTCACCTCGGTGATTATCACGGAGGTGACCGCGCAGGGGACAGATCTCCGCAGCGATAGCCTGAGCCCATGCCCACGACGGCCGAAGAACTCATGCGATCGCGCTTTGCAGCGTTCCGCGACGGCGATGCGCAGTGGCTGCTCGACACCTGGCACCCGTCGACCAGGCCGGAATCAGTCGACCTCGACGACAACCCGCACTGGCGAGGTCTACAGATCATCGACACGCAGGACGGCGGTCCCAACGACAGCACCGGAGTAGTCGAGTTCCGCGCGACCTACCTTGATGCAGACGGCGACCTCGGCGTACTGCACGAGCGATCCCGCTTCGTCCGCGAGGACGGCCGGTGGTTCTACCTAGACGGAGTCGTCTCCGACTGACGCCCAGCGCCGAACCACTGGACCGGCCACGACGGGCCCGGCCTATCGTCGAATACATGACCCATGTTTTCGACGAGGCGATCGCCGTCGCCGCCCGCCCCGACGGCGTCTTCCACGCCACCACACACCCGGCCTACGGCAACATGGTCGGGCCGTTCGGCGGCATCACCGCCGCCACGGTGCTCAACGCGTTGATTCAGCACCCGGACTCACTCGGTGAGCCGCTGGCACTGACCATCAACTACGCGGCGCCGGTCGCCGACGGCAGCTGGGACCTGCACACGACGGTCGTGCGCACCAACCGCACCAACCAGCACTGGACGTTCACCATCGCCCAGGAGGGCGCCACGGTCTCGACCGGCAGCGCCGTCTTCGGCGTGCGCCGCGACACCTTCGAGGCCACCGAGGCCGTCCGACCGTCAGCCCCGGATCCCGACACCGTCGACGCCATCGAGTTCCCCGACTTCGTCGCGTGGGCGCGCAACTACGACAAGCGCTTCGTCGTCGGCAACCTCGACTCCGGCGCGGGCGAGGACTCGACGTCGACGGTGTGGCTGCGCGACCTTCCCGAGCGGCCGCTGGACTACCCCGCGCTGGCGTCCATGGCCGACGCCTTCTTCCCGCGGGTCTTCCTGCGCCACGGCACCTTCGTGCCGGCGGGCACCATCACGCTGACGACCTACTTCCACGCGACCCCCGGCGAGCTCGCCACCCAGGGCAGCGATTTCGTCCTGGGCACGGCGCGGGCGGCCCGGTTCGGCAACGGCCACTTCGACCAGTCCGCCCAACTGTGGGGCGGCGACACGCTGCTGGCGTCCACCCACCAACTCGTCTACTTCAAGGACCCGCAGGGCTGACCCGGTGCCACAATGGCGGCCATGAGAGACGCAGTCATCGTCGACGCGGTACGGACCCCGATCGGCAAGCGCAACGGCTCGCTCGCCGGCATCCACCCCGTCGACCTGTCGGCCGCGGTGCTGACGACACTGGCGCAGCGCAACGGCTTCGACCCCGCGGGAATCGACGACGTGGTGTGGGGCTGCGTCAGCCAGGTCGGCGACCAGTCCGGCGGCGTGGGGCGCCTGGCGGTCCTCGCGGCGGATTGGCCGCAAACGGTCCCGGCCACCGTCGTCGACCGGCGGTGCGGCTCGGCACAGCAGGCCGTGCATTTCGCGGCCGCGGGCGTCATCTCCGGCCAATACGACGTCGCCATCGCCGGTGGTGTCGAATCCATGTCGCGGGTCCCGATGGGCTCGGCGCGCGCCACCGGCGTGCCCTACCCGCCA
>CAZVVS010000224.1:0-8064 GCA_964630585.1 uncultured Gordonia sp. | reverse complement strand
GCTGATGTGCACGACCGGTCCACAGGGCGGCGGCCAGCACTGACACTGCTCCGATGGCGGCCACCGCCGCCGTTGCGGCCTGTGTTGCCGGTGCGGTGGTACCCCGGGCGACCATCAACCCGGCGGCGCCGACAGCGGTGGCGCAGACTGCGCCGACCGAGCCGGCGACTCGCGCCGCATACGGCGACCAGGACCGGTGACGGGAGTCGATCAGCTCGGTCAGTGCATCCAGCGTGTCGTCGATGAGGACCGCGGGGTCCGCCGCGGGGCCCTCGCGCAAGACGAGCACCGTCCCACTGTCGACTCCCGCACTGCGCAGTGTCTCGGTCGGTTCGATTGCGTCGCAGCCGATCGGACTCAGAGTCCATTCGAGGGCGGGCGCGGTGAGGTCGGGTGGCCCTGCCAATCGGAGCACCAATTCGTCGAGATAGTCGGTGATCGGCAGGTCGGCGGGCAGACCCACGTCGATGCTCGAGTCCGGCCCCGCCACGCACACGCGTGCCCATGCAGTCATGAATCATCCCCCCAGATGAAGCTCCCCTTGCCCGACGGGTCTACCAGCCAGCGAGACGGGGGCGGGTCGAAACGGTGAAATCCCATAGCCGCGCACGAATGGGAGGCCATGACGACCTACACCGCGAAGATCGCCGCTGGGGGAAGTGGTCGGCACCCTCTACGAGGGGCACTGACCGAACGAGAAATCTCGGTTGCGCCGATTTTCCGGTGTTGACGCCGGCGGTGGCGTTACTGTGCGAGCTGACCGTTGCTCGGGGGAGCGTGGTCGGAGCAGGAGATCTGGGGGGATCAATGGCCGAGTCGACGCGCGTGTTCGTCCGTGAGACACGCATCCAGCCACCACCGGCGCCGGGCGGTGACATCGACCTCGTCGCACCGCCGGAGGTGTCGCGCCCGGTCCCGGGTTCTCTGGCGGCCACCGCGCTGCCCGCGATCATGGTCATCGCCGTCGTCGGGATGATCGCGCTGATGTTCGTGACCGGCGGGCGCTCGGTGCTGGCGAATCCGCTGTTCCTGATGTTTCCGATGATGATGCTCATGTCGATGGTCGGCATGTTCGCCACCGGTGGCCGAGGCGCGGGCAAGCGCACGGCCGAGCTGGCGGCGGAGCGTCGCGATTACTTCCGCTACCTCGCGCAGCTGCGCGGTCAGATCACCACCACTGTCAACGAGCAGTCCGCGGCGCTGCGCTGGTGCCATCCGGCGCCCACCGCCCTGAGCAGGATCGTCGGGTCGCGGCGGATGTGGGAGCGCGGCCCGGCCGACTCCGATTTCGCGCACCTCCGCGTGGGAGTCGGATCGCAACGACTTGCCACGCGACTGGTGCCGCCGGAGATGGCGCCGCCGGAGGACTTGGAACCGGTCGCCATGGTCGCCTTGCGTCGGTTCCTGCGCGCCCACGCAGCGGTACACCGACTGCCCATCGCGGTGTCGATGCGGGGATTCCCGGTGGTGGCCGTCGACGGGTCCGCCGACGATGTGCGCGCCCTGACACGAGCCATGCTCGTGCACCTCGCCGTGTGGCACGGGCCAGATCAAATGCGCCTGGCCGTGGTCGCCGGACCAAGTGCCCGGTCTCAGTGGGATTGGCTCAAGTGGCTGCCGCACGCCGCGCGGCCGGACCGGGGCAGCGAGTACGCCCACCCACTCGGGCCGGGAGTGCTGCTGGTGGATTCGCTGCACGAGTTGGAGTCCGCGCTGTCGGTCGAGCTCGCCGAGCGCACCCGTTTCACCCGGGGTGAGCCGGGAACCGCGGCCCGTCCGCAGGTCGTCGTCGTGCTCGACGGCGGGCAGGTGACGGGCGACGAACGACTGGCCGGTGACGCCGGTATCGACGGTGTCGCGATCCTCGCCGTCGACGGTTCGATGCGCGACGTCGCGTTGCGCCGCGGCCTCGCGCTGCGTGTCTCGGGGTCGGTCCTTTCTGCCGAGACGGCAGTCGGATTCGAGGAGTTCGCGATCGCCGACCGGCTGACCGTCGCACAAGCCGCGGCATGTGCCCGACGGTTGGCAGGATTCCGGCCGTCGTCGGTGCTCCCGTCGCTGGCCGACCTCGGCGACGACGACGCGATGGCCGACCCTGGATTGGCGGGACTTCTCGACCTGGGAGATCCACGGTCGTTCGACCCCGCGGCCCGGTGGCGGGGGCGCACTGGACGCGAGCGGTTGCGGGTGCCGATCGGTTACGGGCCCGACGGCAGCGCAGTCGAACTCGACCTCAAGGAGAGCGCGCACGGCGGTATGGGGCCGCACGGCCTGTGCGTCGGGGCCACCGGGTCGGGCAATCCTGAGCCGGAATAGTGACTGCAAAGTCGCTACGATGGCTGCATGGCGTCTACCAGCATGAACGGCACCGCTGCGATCTACACTCGCATCTCACTCGACAAGTCTGGTGAGGGGGTCGGCGTCGAGCGCCAAGAGCAGGCGTGCCGCAGCCTCGCCAAACTGCATGGGTACACCATCGTCGGCGACGCGGCCGGCGACATCTTTTGCGACAACTCGCTGTCGGCCTACAAAGACGTCGACCGTCCGCGCTACAGGGCGCTCTGCGACCTCATCGAGACCGGTGAGATCACGCGCGTCTATGTGTACAGCACCGACAGGTTGGCCCGGCGCACCCGCGACCTCCTCGACCTGATGGACCTGATGCGGCCGCGCGGCGTCACGGTCCATGCCGTCACCGGAGAAGGGATCGATCCTGCGAGCGCCAATGGTGCATTGATCACCACGATTCTCGGTGCCGTCGCCGAGCAGGAGAGTGCGCACAAAGCGGAGAGGATCCGCGCCGCTTACGAGCAGCGGGCGCACAGTGGCAAGCCGAAGACCGGCGGCCGGCGACTGTTCGGCTACGAACGCGACGGAGAGACGATCCGCGACGACGAAGCCGCACTGCTGCGCAAGGCCGCCCAGCAGGTCATCGACGGCGACAGCATCCGGGCCATTGCAGCCGAATGGAACGACAGGGGCTTCACCTCTACCCGCGGCAATGCCGTCGACTCGGCCATGGTGAGATCACTGCTCAAGAACCCCTACATCGCAGGGCTCTCCACCTGGAACCCCACCGACAGCGACGGCCGCCGGCTGCTGCGGAATCGCGAGATCGTCGGGGAAGGGCAGTGGCCGGCCATCATAGAGCCCGACCAGTGGGAGCGGGTCCAGACCGTACTGAACGACCCGACGCGAGTGAGCAACAAGATCGGGAACACCCCTCAGCGACTCCTCTCCGGCCTGCTGCTGTGCCAGTGCGGCCAGCCGATGTACCGCCGCACGCGACCGCTCAAGAGTGGCGACCGATTCTCCTATTACTCCTGCAAGCGCGTCGTGCCCGGCACGCACGTCCACATCGGCTCCGACGACACCGACGCCGCGGTGGAGGCGCTGGTCATCGAGCGTCTGAAGCAGACCGACCTGGCCGCGGCGCTGGCCGCTGCGGCCACCCCCGACGACGGCTCGGCCGAGCTGGCCGAGCGGACCCGGGAGCGCGCCGACCTGCTGGCCCGCCGCGACGAGTTAGAGGAGGCCGTCGCTGATGGTGCGATGGCGGTGAGCTCTTTCAGCCGGGCCATCGAGCGGGTGGAAGCGCGACTGACCGCCATCGACGAGGCCATCGCGGCGCTGTCTGCGTCTGCCGATGCACCACCGCTGGCCGAGATCGCCGCGGCCGAGAACGTCGAAACGTGGTGGGCGAGCGCCGATCTCATGCGCCGCCGCCGCATCGTAGACCACCTCGTGACCATCGCCGTCGGCCCGGGTCGCCACGGTGCGAAAAAGTACGATCCGGCACGTCTCCGAGTGACCTGGAGCAGCTGAGCAATGGCCGCGCAGCGGCCACTACCGACGACCCCGCGGCAACCGGATTGCCGCGGGGTCGTCGCCTGGGCCCGCTGTCAGACCTGTGGCCGATGATGTGGACATGACGTAACCGATCACCGGCATCCGACGCCGAATACGGCGTCCGCCGTATGTGATTCGCATCTCAATTTGACGCGACTGGTAAGATGTGAGCGGCTAAACTATACGAGCTAGATCTGCAACCTGTGCTCGATTTCAGCGCCTCCCTCGCACCCTGGCTCCCGCCGAATTTCCCCTGTAGAAAGTTGCTGCACTGCAAATGCGCAGCGCAGCGACATTGGGGGTTTCCAGTGCAATATCCACAGGCCGCACGGCAGATCGCCGTGCCATGGATGAATTTCGCGACCAGGACGCAGCCGGGCGCCGCGGGCTCCGGCCCCGTCTTCGTGGCGCGCCCGCGGGGGTGACCCCTTGCGTGGACACCTGCCGTTCGAGCGACGCTCAGCGCTTGCGCTTTGTCGGATCATCCGTAACATTTCGTGTAGCCCTAGGGCTACATTGATTGCCGAGGGGATTGAGGGGGGTGGATCGGCCATGACCTTCGCACGCGCGCCCGTGCCATGCTGGGGGTATGCCCGCGCCAGAAGACCGACTCACGCCGCCCCAGCGGCTGCGTCGCGCCGTGCGTAGGGAAGCCCTGGCTGCGGCGCTGATCCAGGCTCGCCAGGCCGCGGAGATGACCCAGACCGAGCTGGCCACAGCCTCAGGGATGAGCCGCTCGGCCATCGCGCGCCTGGAATCGGGCGACGCCTCCATCGGTTCAGACCGCCTCTGGGACATCGCTGTCGCGCTCGGCATGCGGCCGTCCGCGCTTTTCCTGCTCGCTGAGGCCGACGAGGCCGCGGCTGAGACTCTCGACGGCGCATAGCTCCTCGCCCAGGTAGGGCGCTCATCTATCACCACCGCCGACGCGGCACGCTCCGTCGGCTGCTCACCCACACCCGTGAAGGGATTCATCATGTCCTCACCCGGCTCTGCCCAGCCGCCCGTCGACTACTACGCCGCGCTAGGCCTCGACAGCCGAGCACCATCGCACGCGCTGCTCGCGCAACTCTCGCACCGGATCGCCCAGACCGCTCCCGGCCCCGAGCGACACCTCATGGAGCAGGCCCGCGCGATCCTCGGCGACCCAGCAAAGCGCGCGACCTACGATCAGCGCCTGCGCGACCCGCAGGCGATGCCGTGGACGTCGGCCGAGCTCCACGAGCTGGCGATGGCTCAACCTGGCCGACCCGCAGCCAGCGGCGGCCTCACGGGCACACTTGCGGCGATCCCGCGCCGTGTCCTCGCGGCCGTGGCCAGCGGACTGGTGCTCGTGCTCGTCCTCGTCGTCACCCTTGTCTCGTGCACCGGAGGGTCCGCGGATACCAGCACCAGCGCGGACACCAATGCCGCCGGTGCCGGCGGAGACTCCAAGCCGGCCCCTAAAGACTGCATCGCCTTTACCGGGCCCTTCGACAAGGACGACCTGAACGAGGCCGCCTGGGACAGAGGCGCCAAGCCCGACTACACCCTCGTGCTGACGAACGCCTACCAGCTTCCCGAGCCCGTTGGCTCCGAGCTCGCTCAGCTCGCCGGCTCTCACTCGCCGGGGCTGGCTCTGTCCGAGCTTCGCAACGGCGACATTAAGGTCAACATCAACGACATGAACCACACCCCTGCGGAAAACCGCCAGCTCGGCGGAAACAGCGCCTCGAACGGGTTCGGCAGTCGCGCCGCGTACTTCAACGACCAGGGCGAACTCGTCTACACGTACGAGTTCAAGGACCCCTCGATCGATGTTCCCGTGTTCGAGTACAAGGGCGCCGAAGACCCCTACGACTCGTACGAACGGGTCAGCAGCGCCGGCAAAACCTCCCACGGCCTGTTCCGCATGGCCGCGAAAGACGGCATCGGGATCCCGGCTAAGGCCAGCAACTCCACCACCGACGGCAAGTACGCTCTCGACGTGCTCACCACCGGTGACGACATCTGGCTGCTCCTGCGCGGTGGCACCGCGCTGTATAAGGCCCGGCTGGTTAAGACCTCCAACGGTGTCGACCCGACCAGCTGCGTCTGATACTTCCAGCGGCCGCGGAGCGGCCTCCAAGGGGGCTCGGTGACCTGTCCACCGAGCCCCTTGGAGGCACCACCATGTCCGCTTTCCCCACCGACCGCGCCGCCTTCTGGTGGATCCTCGAACGCTCCAGCGGCCCCGACTCGGCCTTCGGGCCCTTCGACACCGCCGACGCGGCCGAGACCTTCAGCAACGAGGACCCCCTCGCCGACGATCAGGCCGCGATCGACTCGCTCGGTGACCGGGTCGCCGAGGCCAGCATCGACGCGCTCGTCGCCGAAGGCGTCGCCGACGTCTGGATTGTCGGTTCCGACGCTGCGAGCGAGGCCAAGCGTCGCGAGCACCGCATCGCCTCCGGCCGACTGTCGCCCGGGGCCCGGTCGATGCCGCTGGCCGACGCGATCGACCAGTACAACGCAGCCAACGCCCTCGCCCCGTCCGATCCCGACTACCTCCAGCCACCGGCCGCTACCGTCACCCTGACCGACGCCCTCGACCTACTGCCTGAGGCCTGGGCCGACGACATCGCGGCCGACGCCGTATCCCAGGGTTGCTCCGTCTCCTACACCGCGGCCACTTCCGGTCTACGCACCGAGACGATCGCCCGCATCCATCGCCATTACGCCGCGCGCACCGGTGACGCCGACTGGGAGGCCATGTCCGAGGGACAGCGCCTCGACGAGTGCTTCCCTCAGTACAACGGCATCGGCGCGCTCGACCTCCTCGACGAGCTGGGAATCGTCTCCGTTTACCACCAGGCGAGTCTCTAGGCGGCCCTGCCGGGAGGCACCCGTGGCAGGCCGGTCGCTGCGCTCCCTGGCCGGCCACGGTTCGACTGCCGTGGTGCAGGTGCGTGCGGTGTACTGGAGAAATGAATAAAGAGGATGATCTGATACCCGAAGAAGCGGACACGCTGTTCCGTGCGACTCAGCCCATTGGCAACGCGCTCAACGCGCTCGCTCAGGCCGAGCTCATTGTGGAGACTGCGGCCACCAGCATTCCGCCCCACGTTCGCGCCCGGCTCGACGCCACCCTGCGCGACCTCACTGACAACAAGGAGGGCCCGTGAGTACCCCCGCCACCAACGACCAGATCGGTCATGCACTGGCCCAGGCCGACGGTGTGCTGGCAGCGGCCGACCACCATCTCGACCCGGCCGACCGCGCCGCCTCCGACGCCGAGATCGGTGCCGCCATGCGCGGTGAGCAGTCCTTCGACGACGCCGTGGCCGCCGGGCTGGCCCGCATCACCGGAAAGGATCCCGCATGACCGCGCAGGACCCACTGCACGTCTTCTTCCGACTCCCGGACGAACGCCTCGCTCGTCATCTCGACCGCATGATCCACGACGCGGGCGGCGATCCTGACCGCTGGCTCGCCGACATCATCGAAGCTGACCAGGACCGTCGTCGAGCCGAGGTCCCGGCCCGGCTGGCCGCGCTGGCCGAAAAGGTCAGCGCACACATCGACCGCGACGCTGTGGCAGCGTGGGACGGAAAAGCGCCGCCCATCGACGGCGAAGTCCGGCGGCCTCGCCGACCGAAGCCATCGTCGGAGTGGCGCACGCGTTGAGCCGGAATCTGCGCATCAGCTCAGCGGTGTTAGGTACGGATCGTCGCCCTCGTCTCGCGCGGTGTGCCGGTGGAATCGACCCACGTCACGAGGCAGTCGACAGCGTTCGGCGACCCCATCGCCAATAGCAGAGGGAGCCGGATCTCTTGTCCGGGCGGAATGGTTCCAAGTGGCTGTTCATCCCGTACAACACGGAACATCACGTTTTCTGGCAAGTCTTGGAACTCGAAATCGACCTCGGACGCGGGCCCCTTCGACATGTTGTGGAGCACCAGCGACCAGCGCCGTTTCGTTTTGACACGCCCTTTGCTGTCGGTCTCGACGCTCTCACGCACTTCAGCTCTCGGCCAAACGCCTTCGGATGGATCAGGGGTTCCGGCGTCGTTCTCACTCACCTTCGACGACTCGACCGACTGCTGGAACCGTCCCGTTGCCCGACTCAGAAAGTTGTTGATGTGCCCGACGAGTGCGCCGTCGTCGGAGTAGTCGAGCACGATCGCCGACTCCCGGACCTCGGCCAAGTAGCCATCCAGCCTCTGTCGTTCCGACAGGCGTTCGCCGCTCAGCGGA
>CAZVVS010000223.1:0-8075 GCA_964630585.1 uncultured Gordonia sp. | reverse complement strand
TCGCCGATGTGGCGCGCGAACGGGGTTTCAATCGGGGCGACGGGGTCAAGCGGGATGACGGGGTCGAGCGGGATGATAGGGCCGCGGAGACGGAGGCGGCACTGTGAGCGAGCACGATCCCGAGTTTGAGACGCTCGACTGCACGAACGTCCTCGCCGACGTTTGGCTGCTCCTGGACAACGAGTGCGACTCCGGCGCGCGTGCACGGTTGCAGGAGCACCTCGACCGCTGCCCGTCGTGCTTGGCGCAGTACGGAATCGAGCGCCAGATCAAGGAATTGATCGGGCGCAAGTGCGGCGGCGATCGGGCACCGCATGGCTTGGCGGACCGGCTGCGCGTGCAGTTCCGCCAGTCGACGGTCATCACGGCGAGCTCGGACGGTCAATCGGTGACGCACACCCGCGTCACGCACACGACCGTGGAAACAGAAAACCCGGGCGACCGGCGATAGCGCCGGCGGCACCCGGGTTCGATCCGAGGTTCGGATCAGGCGTTCGGCCGCTTGCCGTGGTTGGCGGCGTTCTTCTTGCGAGCGCGCTTCTTGCGTCCACGCTTTCCCATGGGGATTCTCCTTCTCCGGTGGTAACCCGCCCATTGTTCCATGCGGCACACCGCAACCGGAAAACGAGCCGCCCCGTCGCCACCGCGCAACGCCCGCGGTGGGATACCTTGGGCACATGCCTGAAGACGTTGTCGCCGAGATCGTGGCCACTGTGCTCGAGGTGTGCGTGGCCGAGGGCCAGTCCGTGGACGTCGGCGACACGCTCGTCCTGCTGGAGTCGATGAAGATGGAGATCCCCGTCCTCGCCGAGGATGCGGGGGTGCTCGACGAGGTGAAGGTCGCCGTCGACGACGTCATCCAGGCCGGCGACATCATCGCGACCTACAAGTAGTCGGCTTGTCGACTCTCTCCGACCTCCTCGCCGCCCACACCGCTCTGTCCGCCGAGCAGGGCGCACATTTGCAGCGCCTCGTCGGGGAGTGGCAGTTGCTCGCCGACCTCTCGTTCGCCGACCTGCTGCTGTCGGTGCCCGAGGAGGGTTCGGGCTACCTGACAGTCGCGCAGTGCCGCCCGAACACGGCCGCGACGGTACTGCCCGGCGACGAGGTGGCCCATGGCGTCGACGAGGACCGGGTGAACCCGGGTATCACCCTCGCGGGGGAGGTGGTGCGCCGCGAACAGATCCCCGTCCGCTACGGCGGTGAGGTGATCGCCGTCCTCACCAGGGCCGTCGCCGATACCGCGCAGCGCGTGCCGTCACCGCTCGAGCGCGCCTACCACGCGTCGGCCGACGACCTGTACCAGATGGTCGCCGACGGGACGTTTCCGCCCGACGAGGGGACCGAGGCCGGATTGTCGACGCCGCGCGCCGGTGACGGCTTCTTGCGGATCGACGCCGACGGCCTCGTCCGATACGCCAGCCCCAACGCGTTGTCGGCGTTCCACCGGATGGGTTTCAACAGTGACCTGTCGGGAGCGCGGCTCGCCGATGTGCTCGCCGACCTCGTCACCGATGCATTCGACGCCCAGGATGCGTCCGAGATGATCCGGCTCGCCGCGTCGGGCGGGGCGATCCCGTCCGCCGACGTCGAGCGGCGGGCGTTGCGCATGGAGGTTGACTCCCGACGTGCGACGGTGCTGGTGCGCGCCGTCCCGCTGCGCCCGCGAGGCGTGGTGACCGGGGCCATCGTGCTGATCCGCGATGTCACCGAGGTCAAGCGCCGCGATCGTGCCCTCATCAGCAAGGATGCGACGATCCGCGAGATCCACCACCGCGTGAAGAACAACCTGCAGAGCGTGTCGGCGCTGCTGCGCCTGCAGGCGCGGCGCACGGCGAACCCGGAAGCGCGGTCGGCCCTCACCGAGGCGGTCCGGCGTGTGGCGTCGATCGCGCTGGTCCACGAGTTCCTCTCGGGCAGCGTGGACGAGGAGGTCGACGTCGACGAGGTCGTGCGCCGACTGTTGCCGGTCCTAGTCGACGCGACGAGTACCAGCGCAGGGAACGTGCGGGTCGACGTCGGCGGGCGCTTCGGCGTACTCCCCGCAGCGCTGGCGATGCCGTTGGTGATGGTATTGACCGAGCTCATCCAGAACTCGGTCGAGCACGGCTTCGGCGATGGTCGCACCGGGCGGATCGAGGTCAACGCGCGGCGCAGCCTGCGGGAACTGGCGATCAGCGTCAGCGACGACGGGGAGGGCATCGCCGACGATTTCGACGTCGAGCGCAGCGGCCACCTCGGGCTGCAGATCGTGCAGACGCTCGTGCAGATCGACCTGGGGGGCGAGGTGGAGTTCACCAACGCCGACGGTGGCGGTGCGTTGGTGCGCGTGATCGTCCCACTTGCCGCGCTAAGAGGTCCTCAGGGCGCCTAGGTCAGGCCCACATCTACCGCAGTGGTATGCACCAGTGAACACTAGTCACAATAGCCTATGACCTGCATATTCACCCTTGTGGTCGAATGGGTGTTCGGGTAGAATCAACGCATGGAAACCACGACGGTCGAGCGCCCGGCAGAGCAGGAATTGCCGCCCCGTGGGTTCGTGCTGCCGTATGAGGATGCGGGTGTGCACGAGCCCGACCCCGACGGGTGGGATGACGAAGCGTTCTGGGACAAGCGGGCCCGGTCGGTGGGTCCGGCGGCGTCGTTGGCGTTGGGGGACCCGGCGTGGACGGTCGATGTGCTGTCGAATGCGCGGCGGGCGAATGCGATGCTCGCGTGGATCGAATACCGCGAAATCGGCGCGATGCACACCGTGCTCACCGACACCGGCAAGCCCGAACCCTCCGCACGCGGGGTGCGGATGATCGACATCGAAACCCAGGCCGCCGCCCGGGTCGCCATGTCCCAGGGACTCACGCAACGCCAGGGTGAGAAGTGGCTGGCCGAGGCGATCGCGATGCGCGACCGGCTGCCCCGGGTGGGCCGCAAGCTGCGCGATGGCAGCCTCTCGCCGCGGCAGTTCCGGTTGATCGTGGCCCACACCGAGTTGATCGACGACCAGGACTGGGCACCGCAGGTGGATGCCGCGATCGCCGACATTTTGGGTGCCCGCGGCGGCACGTGGTCGAACAAGCGCCTGATCGACATGGTCGATCGCATCATCTTCCGCCACGACCCTGATGCGGTGCGGCGCCGGCATGAGCGGGCCAAGGAAGCGCGCAGTGTGTGGGTGTTGCCCGACAAAGACGGTATGGCCACCCTGGGGGCGTCGATGACCGCCCAGGACGCGAACATCGCGTTGCGCAACGTGTTCCTGCTCGCGGGAAAGGTGTGTCCGAAGGATCCGCGCAGTGAATCGGCGCGTCGGTGTGATGCGTTGTTCGCGTTGTTGACCGGGTTGCGGTTCGAATGCGACTGCGGCCTCGACGACTGTGCCGCCGAGATTCCCGAACCCGGTGTGCTGGCCCAATGGGTGGCCGCCCAGCAGAACCAGGCTGTGGCCACGGGGCGGGTGTTGGTGCATGTGATCGCTGATCAGGCAACCGTCGACGGCCGCAACGATGAACCGGCGTTCATGGACGGTCACGGTGTCATCTCCGCGGCCCACCTGCGTGACCTGCTGGCCCGCGACGACGTGCGCGTGCGGCCGCTCAACCCGCAGTTCGGTGAGGAGGTCGAGACGTCGCTGCCGACCCATCTGCCGTCGGATCCCTACCGCCCCTCGACCGCGTTGGACACGTTCATCCGCGCGCGTGACGGGTATTGCTGCGTGCCCGGGTGCGATCAGCCGGCGTGGAATTGCGACATCGATCACGTCCGCGAGTACGACCACGACGACCCGGCCGCTGGTGGGCAGACCAGCCCGGACGAACTCGGGGTGAAGTGCCGCATGCACCACAACTTCAAGACCTTCGCCGAAGGCTGGGTCGACGACCAATACCGCGACCAGGATGGCCGGCTGGTGTCCGAAGTGGTGTCACCGGAAAAGGTCCGGTTCCCCGGACCCGCCGAAACGAACGCGGACTTGTTCCCGAGCCTGAACACGATTGCCTGGCACGACCCGGATCCCAGTGCCACCGCTCCCGCAGACCAACCGAAGCGGCGGCCCCGGGACCGTACCAAGGACAAGCACCGCCGACGACGAGCCGAACGTGCCGCGAACCGCGCGTACCGACTCGCCGAAGAATGGCGCGACGCCGAACAGGAATACCACCGACGCCGCGAACACCCCCGCGAAACCGACGGCTACCCGCCGTTCTAACTGGGCGCGCTCTACTGACCGGAAGGTGCCAGACACACTGGCACCGTCACAACGCATCCGCAGCCGGGATACAGTCAGGACCCAACCTCCTGCGGAAGGAAGCCATGGCCCCGGCTGGTTTCGACGACAAGGTTTCTTTCGTCTGGAAGGTGGCCGACAAGCTGCGCGGCACCTTCAAGCAGCACGAGTACGGCTCGGTGATGTTGCCGCTGCTCGTGTTGCGGCGCATGGATGCGGTCCTGGCGCCGACGCGCGAAGCCGTGCTCGACCAAGCGGTCGCGACCGGGGTGCTTGAGGCCGACCGCAAGACGCTGGGCAAATCAGTCGACGACGGCACTGACATGCTCCTTAAGCGGGCGGCCGGCCAGCGGTTCTACAGTCTTTCGCCGCTGACGTTCACGACGATGCTGCAGAACGACAAGGAACTCGCCGAGCAACTAGCCAGCTTCATCCGTCGCCTCTCGCCCGACGCGTACGCCGTGATGGAGGCGTACAACTTCGACGACAAGATCGCCCGCCTCGACCGCGCCGAGATTCTCTACGAAGTGCTCGCCGACTTCGCCGACCTCGACCTGCGCCCTTCAGTCGTCAGCAACGAGGCGATGGGCTACGTCTTCGAGGAACTGCTCCGCAAGTTCTCGGAAATGAGCAACGAGACGGCTGGCGAGCACTACACCCCACGTGAAGTCATCAACCTCATGGTCGCGCTGCTGTTGCAGGGCCGAACCCACGCCGAGCTGACCGCGAGCCCCAAGCCCGTCCGCACCGTCTACGACCCCGCTGCCGGCACCGGCGGAATGCTGATGGGTGCGCTGCACGGCATCGCCGCCGCCAACCCCGGCGCGATGGTGAAGGTGTACGGCCAGGAACTCAACGACGAGACCTGGGCGATCGCGCAGTCGGACCTGATGATGCAGGACACCGACCCCAAGCAGATGGCGTCGGGCAACACGCTCACGCAAGACGCCTTCGCCGGCAAGAGCTTCGACTTCATTCTCGCCAATCCGCCCTACGGCGTGGACTGGAAGGGATACGCCAAACCCATCAAGGACGAGCACGAGAAGCTCGGCTTCCACGGCCGCTTCGGTGCCGGGCTGCCGCGTGTGTCCGACGGTTCGCTGCTCTTCCTGCAACACATGCTTTCCAAGATGAAGCCGGCCGGGTCGCGAGTGGGCATCGTCCTGTCCGGGTCGCCCCTTTTCTCGGGCGCGGCCGGTTCGGGGGAGTCGGAGATCCGCCGCTGGATCCTGGAGAACGACTGGCTCGAAGGCATCGTCGCCCTGCCAGACCAGATGTTCTACAACACCGGCATCTCCACCTACGTGTGGATCCTGACCAGCAACAAGCCCGACGACGCGCGCGGCCTGGTCCGACTCATCGACGCCCGCGAACTCGGTACCAAGATGCGGAAGTCCTTGGGCGACAAGCGTAAAGAACTCACGCCCGATGCCATCGCCGAGATCAGTCGCCTCTACGGCGGCGCGGGCGACGAGTTCGCCGACGACGAGCGCGTGAAAGTCCTCCCCCGCGAAGCGTTCGCCTTCCAGCGGATCACCGTGGAGAGACCGTTGCGACGGCGATGGGTCGTAGCGGGGGGGGGGGTCTCGCGGAATCGTTCCTTGGGCAGCATGTCGATCTGATCGGTCGTTCCTTCGCAACGGAGAAAGAACTCCTCGCGGCTGTTTCCGAGTTGCCTACCAAGGACAAGAAAGCATTGGCGAAAGCGTGTGCCGTCGCCGACCCCGAGGCACCGATCATCACCAAGCGCGGCGGTGTGCCCGAGCCTGACCCCGACCTACGCGACCAAGAGAACGTCCCGGTCCCGACGGGCTTCTTCGACCTCGACGACGAGACCCGCACCATGGTCCTGAAGGAATCGGCCGAGCAGCACTTGGCCAATGAGATCCATCCGTACGTTCCCGACGCTTGGATCGACCACGCGAAAACCAAAGTGGGCGTGGAGATACCCTTCACCCGGCAGTTCTACGTCTACCAACCACCCCGGCCTGTCGAAGAGATCGTCGCCGAGATCAAGGAACTCGAAGGGCAAATCCAAGGCTGGATGCAGGGGTTGGGGCTGTGAAGAAGACGATCTCTCTGCGACGCATGTTCATGCGCCGGAAGGTCCTTGGATTCGTCGATGAACAGATGCTCTCGGTGTATCGAGATCGCGGCGTTGTCGTCAAAGATGAAGGGATCAACTTCAACAAGACAGCTGAAGATCGAAGCATCTATCAGCTCGTAGAGCCGGGCTGGTTCGTGGTCAACCGGATGAAGGCGTGGCAGGGATCGGTCGGAGTGTCCGGACTCCGTGGCATCATCTCCGGCCACTACATCTGTTTCGAGCCGATCCACCACGAAAACGATCGGTTCCTCCACTACTACCTACGCTCTCCCAAGTTGACCGCGCACTTCCGCTCCATATCGCGCGGAGTACGGCCAGGGCAGATCGAGATCGATAACGATCAGTTGGCAGATACACGGATCCAACTCCCCGATCTTGATGAGCAAAAGCGGATCGCGGACTTCCTCGACGATCGAGTTTCCCGCATCGACCGGATCATCGCCGCCCGCCGTGAGCAGGCCGAGCGAATTCGGAAACTCTTCGAGGCTGACCGGTATCGAGACCTGTTGGGGATGCATGCGGGGGAGACGGTGCGGACGAGCCTCCCGTGGGCTCCATTGGTCGGCGCGGATCGTCCGGTGCGTCGACTGTCACAGATGGCTGCAATGGGCACGGGGCATACACCGAGTAAGTCGAATCCGGAATATTGGGTGGACTGCGACATTCCGTGGCTGACAACCTCGGACGTCCATCGGTTCCGACGCGATGAGATCGATGAGATCGATGAGACGAGCGTCAATATCAGTGCACTGGGGCTGGCGAACAGTGCTGCGGTGTTGCATCGGGAAGGCACAGTGGCCCTCAGTCGTACAGCATCTGCGGGCTTCTCGATCGTCATGGCTCGGGATATGGCGACGAGTCAGGACTTCGTGACTTGGACCTGCGGCCCTGAACTTGACGCACACTTCCTGTTGGCGTCGTTGCGCACGATGCGCAGCTACCTATTGGGCAACCTCGCAATGGGATCGACTCATAAGACGATCTACTTTCCAGACCTGATGGATCTGAGGTTGCCGGTGCCACGTCTAGACGTGCAGCGGGCGGTCGCCGCGGAAATTGAGGGCCGCTCACAGGCATGCATGGCGGTTGAGGCTCTGCTTGGAGAGCAGATTGTCGGACTGGCCGAGTACAAGTCCTCCCTCATCACGGCTGCTGTGACCGGGGAACTGGACGTCACCACCGCTGGCTCAAGCATTCCGGGATGAGGCGATGAGCAACACGAACGAAGCGACCTTCGAAGCCAACATCGAGGCCCACCTGCTTGCATATGGGTGGGAGTCGGTGGCGCCCAAATCCTATGACCGTGATCTCGGCCTGTTCCCGGACGAGGTCATCGCCTTCGTGGAGGCCTCCCAGCCGAAGGCGTGGAAGCAGCTTGTCGCTCGCCACGGTGGCGAGGCGACGGCGCGCACCCGGTTCGTGAAGACGTTGGCTGATGCGATCGACCATCGGGGAACGATCAGTGTCCTTCGGGGGACCGTCAAGGATTCGGGTGTCACCGTTCGGATGTGCTGGTTCAAACCTGCCAACACCCTCGCGCCGGAGTTGGTCGAAAGGTACGAGGCCAACCGGCTCGGCGTCGTGCGGCAGTTGCACCATTCGGAGTCGAACACAGCCGATTCGTTGGATCTGGCGCTTGTGGTCAACGGGATTCTGGTCGCGTCGGCGGAGTTGAAGAACCCGCTGACCGGACAGAACATCGAGCACGCGATGGCTCAGTACCGCGCCGACCGCAACCCGCACGAC
>CAZVVS010000222.1:0-8109 GCA_964630585.1 uncultured Gordonia sp. | reverse complement strand
AACCAGCCCATCGAGGGATCACACGCGACCTACACCACCCGCAGGGACTTGACCGTTCCTGGGTGAGATTCGCGACGAATCGAAGCTCCTGCACCCGAACACCGAGGCCCTTCGCCAGGGCTTTCTCGACGGGTGAAACGGCCACCAAACAACAGTCTTGGCGGACGCCTCGCAGGTCGACAATGTATACATGGTTTTCTGACCTGGTTTACATGGTGGAGAGGGAAGAGTTGACGTCGGAGGCAATCGACAATCCGGTGATCAACCCGCCGTACGATCCCCCACGCCGCCATTTCGCCATCGGCGAGGACGGCCACCCCACCGGCGCGATCGCCATGGGGCGCAGGCCGAGCGAGTCGTTCATTCCGATAGCGCCACAGCGAAAAGGGAAAGCCGCACAACAGGCCGCTCTCGATCTCGGCATCGGCGAGCGCGTCGTCCCCAACTCGTTGATCAACGACATTCGCCGCGACGTCGAGAAGTGGCGGATAAGCGGCGACTACCCGCACGTGACACCCATCAGCCGCAAGCTGCTCCAACATTGGGCCGACGACCAGCGGGACAATCGCGTTCTGTTTTGTCAGCGCGAAGCGATTGAGACCGCGATCTTCCTCGCCGAGGTCGCCGGTCGCCACGGATATCCCGACTGGCGACGCCGGCTCGACGAGACGAACACCGAGTTCAACCGCGGATTGCCACGCGTGGCACTGAAGATGGCCACCGGGTCCGGCAAGACGGTCGTCATGGCGATGCTCATCGCGTGGCAGACGATCAACAAGGTCTACGCACCGAGAGATGCCCGGTTCACCACGAGATTCCTCGTCGTCACCCCTGGCATCACCATCCGCGACCGTCTCCGCGTTCTGCAGCCGAGCGATCCCGGCAACTACTACAAACTGCGCGACCTGATCCCCGCCGACCTCGCCGGGTCACTTGATCGCGCACAGGTCGTCATCACCAACTACCACGCGTTTCTGCCGCGGGAAGCCAAGGAGTTCAAAGGCGTCGCCGCGAACACAAAGAGGATCCTCCGCCCAGGCGAATCCACTACCGCGTTCAAAGAGTCCACCGACGCCGTCGTCTCGCGTGTCCTGCGCGAGTTTGGCAACAGCAAGGGCGAGGTCGTCGTCCTCAACGACGAAGCCCACCATTGCTACCAGGACAAGCCCGTCACATCCGGCGCGATCACCGCTGAGGAGGCGCAGGAGAACGCCGACGCCCGAGTCTGGTTCACCGGGATCGCCGCGCTCGGCAAGCGCGTCGGCATCAAGCACGTCTACGACCTGTCGGCTACTCCGTACTTCCTTTCCGGCTCCGGTTACTCACAGGGCACGCTGTTCGGCTGGACAGTCAGCGACTACTCGCTGATGGACGCCATCGAGGCCGGCATCGTCAAAGTGCCGCGCACCCCCGTTGACGACGACGCAGCCGGGGAGCAGGTCAGCTATCTGCATCTGTGGCAGCACATCGGCACGAAGCTCCCCCGGCGCAAGGGCGTCAAGGTCACGCTCGACGAGCTGCCGCTGCCCGAGGTTCTGGAAGGCGCCCTCCACAGCCTCTACCGGAGCTACGAGCGAAGCTACGCACACTGGCAAGCAGTGTTGAAGCCGCACGGCGAGACACCGCCGGTCTTCATCGTGGTCTGTTCGAACACCACGGTCTCCAAGCTCGTCTACGACTGGATCGCCGGCCGGGAGGCGCCGCGCGGCGACGATCAGATCGAGCAGCCCGGGAAGCTCGCTCTTTTCCGCAACTTCGCCGGCGGCCAGCCGCTCCCCCGGCCGCGCACCATCCTCGTCGACTCCGAGCAACTTGAGTCCGGCGAAGGCTTGAAGGACGACTTCAAAAAAGTCGCCGCCGCGGAGATCGACGCTTTCAAGGCGCAGTACCGGATCGCTCATCCCGGTGCCGACGCGGAGAAAATCACCGACGAGGAGATCCTGCGCGAGGTCATGAATACGGTCGGCAAACCTGGTGCGTTGGGTGCCGAAGTCCGCTGCGTCGTCAGCGTTGCGATGCTCACCGAGGGTTGGGATGCCAACACCGTCAGCCATATCCTCGGCATCCGCGCCTTTGGTTCGCAGCTCCTGTGCGAGCAGGTCGTCGGACGCGGCCTCAGACGGCGCTCCTACGAGACAAACGACGAGGGACTCTTCGAGCCGGAGTACGCAAACGTCTACGGCATTCCGTTCTCATTCATCCCCACCGATCAGGCGACGAAGGACCCGAAGCCGCCTGAGCCCGTACTGCACGTTCGCGCGGTTCCCGGACGCGAGGACTTGGAGATCACCTTCCCCCGCGTCGAGGGATACCGGCTGGAACTTCCCGATCCGGAGCTCGAGTTCGACCTCGCACGCGCACCCACGTTCGTCATCGGCGCAAGCGAAGTACCTACGTGGACCGAGTCGCGAGGGTTCGTCGGAGAAGGCGTTCGCGACCACTCCCGACGGCTCGACTCCCGCTCTCAAGCCGTCGCATTCGCGCTGGCCGAACACCTGCTGACCCGCCATTTCCAGACCGGCGACAATCACAAGCCCTGGTTGTTCCCACAGCTCGTCGAGATCAGTCGGCTATGGCTCGAGACCTGCGTCGAGCTTCGGGACAACCGCACCGCCGCGGCGCTGTTCGAACTCAGTGAGTTGAAGGCCCGCGCGTGCGAGGACATCCGCGACGCCATCGTCACCCAAGAAGGCAACCGCCGCCCGCGCGCGCGGGCAGTGCTGCGCGCCTTCGATCCTGTGGGAACGACCGCCGACGTTTCCTTCTTCACGCGTAAACAGGCGGTTGAGACCGAGAAGTCGCAAGTAAGTCATTGTGTGCTCGACGGCCCCACCGGCGGCAATACTTGGGAACAAATCCTGGCCCAGCTCTGCGAGTTGAATCCGCGCGTCGCGGCCTATGTGAAGAACGACCATCTCGGGTTCGAGATCCCTTACGTCCACAACGGCCGCTCGCATATGTACGTCCCCGATTTCCTCCTCCGGCTGCGCCGGGCGATCGGCGACGACCTTGATCGGTACCTCATCGTCGAAGTGTCGGGCGGGCAGAAGAGTCCCGGACCCACGCGGGAGAAGGCGCGGACCACACGTGACACATGGTGCCCGGCGGTGAACAACCTGGGCGAGTTCGGCGTGTGGGGATACATTGAGATCACCGACATGCCCACGGCGGGCGAGGTGCTGAACGTGGCCATTACGGGTGTCTACAACGACGAGCCGATTACCGGCGATCCAGAACTCCAAGACCGACCGAGGGTGAGAAGTGGCGCGTAGCAAGAAGAAGCCCGGACCGGTAGCCGTGGAGTCGATCGGCCACCAAGAGACCCGGACGAATATCCCCACCGCCGACGCGCGGGAGTTCTTCGACGCCGACGCCGATCGCCTCGACCCGGTGCGTTACCCGCGCGACCCGAACCTTGACCCACAACTCGTGTGGCGGGGCAAGGACACACTCGACGGCGAGGACCTCGTCGTCGACGCGCCGCCGATCTATATCCAAGAGAAGATCGACCCGCTCGCCCTGGTGGAGAATCTGCGTCGGACCGCCGAGCGCCCGGAAGACGAGCCGGAACTCGCGCTCTTCGACGAGTTTGACGGTTTGGACGAACTGTCACAGGTCGAGTTCTACCAACACCAGGCCAAGTGGTCGAACCGCATGATCCTCGGTGACTCACTGCAGGTCATGACATCGCTGGCCGAGCGCGAGTCGCTACGCGGGCAGGTGCAGATGGTCTATTTGGACCCGCCGTACGGGATCAAGTTCAACTCGAATTGGCAGGTGTCGGCCCGCAAGCGCGACGTGAAAGACGGCAAGCTCGACCACGCCGCCCGCGAAGCCGAGCAAATCAAGGCCTTTCGGGACACGTGGGCCGACGGGATCCACTCGTACCTGACGTATCTGCGCGACCGGTTGGTGGCGGCGCGCGACCTGCTCACCGAGAGCGGCTCGTGCTTCGTCCAGATCGGCGACGAGAACGTCCATGTTGTCCGGAGTTTGATGGATGAGGTGTTCGGGCCGGAAAACTACGTCGGCCAGATCGCGTTTACTAAGACCTCCTCCCAAAGCACGTCACGAATCCAGTCTGTCTTCGACCTACTGCTGGTCTATGCACGAGATCTCCCGCGACAGAAGTTCCGCGACCTCCTTCGCACGAAGCAGCCCGGCGAGCGCGGCGCAAAGCAGTACGTGACTGCGTTCTCGCCTGACCTATCCGAGTGGCGCAAGATGACCCCGCAGGAGCTGTCGGGTGAAAGGAGCATCCCGCCGGGTTGGCGGATCGGACGCCTAGGACCGCCCACGTCGCAGGGACATCAAGCTGGACCGCGGAGCGAACCCTACAGTTGGGACGACCAGCAGATTGCCATTCCAGGCAATTCTCATTGGAAGTATGACCCGGGTCCTGGCCAAGCGATGGACCGACTTCGCAGCCTCGGCAGGCTGAAGCGTTCGGGCAAGAGCGTTGCCACTGTGCTCCTTATGGACGACAACCCCACAACGCCTTTGGACAACGTCTGGACCGACACCGGGACCGGGAGCTTCACGGAAGATCAGACTTACGTGGTGCAAACCGCGCAGAAGGTGCTGCAACGCTGCATCCTCATGTCGACGGACCCCGGTGACCTCGTCCTCGACCCAACTTGCGGCTCGGGCACCACGGCCTACGTTGCCGAACAGTGGGGACGGCGCTGGATCACGATCGACACCTCGCGTGTCGCTCTGGCACTCGCACGGCAACGCTTGATGGGGGCGAAATACCCGTACTACTTGATCTCCGACACGCCGGCGGGCAAGGCGAAGGAGGCGGAGGTCTCGGGCAAGCCCGTCGACCCGGGAATCCCAACCACGGGCGATATCCGGCACGGATTCGTATACGAGCGCGTCCAGCACATCACGCTCAAATCGATCGCCAACAATCCCGACATCGTCGAAGGCATGAGCCGCGAGGACATCGACGCCGCGATCAAACGGCACGCCGATTTTGAGTACCTCTACGACAAGCCGTACGAGGACAAGAAGAGGGTCCGCGTGAGCGGCCCTTTCACCGTCGAAAGCCTGTCGCCCTACCGCTCGGTGGCCTTCACGCCCGGCGACGATCCGAGCGCCCGACGGCACACGATCAGCGAGGCATCCGGGCCCGGCGATCCGGACGGGACGAACTTCGAGCAGAGCATCCTGGACAACCTGCGTGAGGCCGGAATCCAGAACGGCCGCCGCAAGGAGCGCATCGAGTTCGCGGCGATCACGGACTTCGCGGGCACCTACATCCAGGCATTGGGTGAGTCACGTGCCGTGGACGAACAACCGGAGACAACAGTTGCCCTCGCTATCGGCCCCCAATACGGAACCGTGGACGCCGATTTCATCAAGCAGGCCACTCGCGAGGCGCTTCCGAACGGAGACATCGGCCTTCTCTGCGTCCTAGCCTTCGCCTTCGACCCCCAGGCCATCGGGTCCAGTACCCAGGAGGGCGTCACCGTCGATGCCTCCGACGAGGGCTTCGCCGAGGTCGCCAGTGAGCGCAAACTTGGACGACTCCCGGTGCTGCTCGTCCGGATGAACTCGGACCTACTGATGGGCGAGGACCTGAAGAAGACCGGCGCCGGCAACCTGTTCACCGTCTTCGGCGAACCGGACATCGAGATCCACGACGCCGACGACAACCACCTCGTCGTCGAACTCAAAGGCGTCGACGTCTACGACCCGACCCACGGAACAGTCCGGAGCAACGACACCAACCAGATCGCCCTGTGGATGATCGACACCGACTACAACGAAGAGTCGTTCTTCGTCCGACACTGCTACTTCACCGGCGGCGGCGACCCATACAAGCGCCTGAAGACTTCGTTGAAAGCCGACATCGACCACGATGCCTGGGCCAGTCTGTACGACACGAAGTCTCGACCGTTTGCGCGGCCCAGCACCGGCCGCATCGCGGTCAAGGTCATCAACGACTACGGCGACGAGGTGATGAAGGTGTTCGATGTTTCGACGCAAGAAGCGTGATGTTGTTGTCGACGGCGACATCTCCGTCGACGATCTCCGCCGCATCGTTCAGCAACTCGATGCGCGGCAACCGATCACAGACGAATACGAAGCCCGCACTGCGCACCTTGGACGCAACGCGAACGGCGACCAGAAGAGCCACCTGGATGGCTGGCTCAGCGAGTACAACGGTCCGGGTGCCTACGACCGCAGGAACCCGTCCAATAGCGGGCTCGTTCTACAACCAGCTACGGTGCGCTCCTGGGCTCCTTTGGTTGGCGGAAGCCCTCGGTGAGGATCCCGCCGCGCTACGCACGGCGGTCGCCGCAATCGACTGTGCCGGGCCGAACCCATCGAGCGAGTGCGCGGCCTTCCGTCGGGTTGTGCCTTGGGCGCGCATCGTTGAGCTGACTGACGCCCATCATTAGGTCCACTTCGGACCGAAGCGGTAACGATGGCCGCTCAGCGATGTCAGTGGTCCACGACAGAATCATGCCATGACACGAAAGCTTGTCCTGCATATCGCCGAATGGACGTGGCGGCCAGAAGACCCGATCGAGGATGAAACGCTCGCGTGGCTTCGCGAGTTCGGAGTCACCGAGGCCGCTTTCGACGTTCAGGTTGAAGACGGCGAGATCCACTTTCCAATCCGATTCACAGTGTCCGTGACCCAGGACCTCCCCAGCGGCGCTACCGAGGACAGCCTCAGTCAAAGACTCCGTGACGCGTGGGACGTCTCCTCCGTGATATCCGAGCAAATGGCACGGCGCCGCCAACTGAGCGTCAACCACGCGGCCTACGAACTCGACGCGTCGGCGCGGGTCCTGACTTACAACGACGATGGGCTGCGAAGCGACATCCCAAGCGACTTGCTCCGGGAACTCAAGAACCCGGCGACGCTTGATCCATCTGATCCCGCGATCTGGCCCGAGCCAAACTACTCCTCTCACAACGCTGCCTACCTCACGCGACTGCACGAGGCCCCTCGCGGCATGTACCCCTGGGATCAGGACGTCCTCTGGAAGCACGTGGTGAAGCCACAGCGCGCCGACCATCTCATCTTTGAGTGCAACGACGACGGACTGATGGCAACCGAAGATCCCCAACTCGTTTGTCACGTCCACGGGCTCGACAGCATGCCGCCCTATCCAACACAGTTCAGCGAGGCTGTGGGAGTAGACGACCTGTTGCTCAATATCGTCTTCTCGGCTCACCGTCGCCTGCAAACCGCGGCGAGCGGACTCCTCCTTCGCGATTCATTTTTCTCTCACTACATCGACTACGCCCACGACAAGCTCAATCCGACTTGGCTGCCGCACGCGGCCATCGGAAGTATGACCGGATGGATCGTCCACCCCGAGACATCACCGCCCTATGTGGAACTGTTCGGAACGAACAACGCCGCCTTCGGCGACGCGGTAGAGAAGTTCAATTCACACTTCGCAACCATTGGTTCCAGTCGCGTTGAATGGGCGGTCGCCCACGACTTGCTCGTCACCGGCCGAGTTGAACCCGACTTGCGTCTCGAACTGCGGATGTTCCTCGCCGACCTCATCATCGATCTGATCGTCGCCCGTGCCGGCTATCTTTCTGCACGCCCCGACGCCGAATGGCGGGAGAATCCAGCCGACGCGATCCCCGAAGGTCAAGCCACGCTAAGCGCGAGGATGATCGTGTCCCACCTCTCGCTTCTTCGCACGCGCGAGCTCGTGCGGGACTACTGCGACGAGATACCGCCCCTCATCTACTTCGCGGTGCACCCTGACTCTGGGAAAGGTGGTCGGCAGAAGCATCGATTGATACAGGTAGAGGTCGAAACGCTCGCGGGCCCAGACGGCGACCAGGTTGTCCAACAGCTGGTCAACCTGCTCGGAGTTCCCGCCAGCACCACGGAGGGCAGCTACCTGACTGGTTGGACCAAGCGCGCCGTTCAACCCGAGCGCCAGTGCCTTCCGGCCGCCGCCAAAGGGCCGCATGATGTATAATTACATCATGCAGCGCACCCAGATTTCACTGAGCGCCGAGGATCGCAGCCTCCTCGACGCCGAGGCTGCGCGAACGGGTCGCTCGATTTCCGCGTTGATACGCGAGGCCGTCGTGCGAACCTACGGGAAACACAGCGACACC
>CAZVVS010000221.1:0-8210 GCA_964630585.1 uncultured Gordonia sp. | reverse complement strand
CGCCACCGCAGCGGAGTGCCGACGATCACGGTCGTCGGCTACACCAATGCCGGTAAGTCGAGCCTGGTCAACGCGATGACCGGGTCCGGAGTGCTGGTCCAGGACGCGCTGTTCGCGACTCTCGACCCGACGACCCGACGCGCGCGCCTGGACGACGGGCGCGAAGTGGTGTTCACCGACACGGTCGGCTTTGTCCGGCACCTTCCCACACAGCTCGTCGAGGCGTTCCGCTCCACCTTGGAGGAGGTGGCCGACGCCGACCTGCTGATCCACGTCGTCGACGGCTCGGAGGCGTTTCCACTCGACCAGGTCGCGGCGGTGCGCACAGTGCTCGGCGAGGTGCTCGACGAGGCCGGTGACGGTCGGCGGCCGCAGCCGGAGCTGCTGGTGGTCAACAAACTCGACGTGATGGACGACCTGGCACGTGCCGAACTCGCGGCGGCGCTACCGGGAGCAGTTTTCGTCTCTGCACACACCGGTGCCGGGCTCGACGAGCTCTTCGAGCGCGTGCGCACCGAGGTGGGCCGTCACGACGTCGAGATGTTCGTCGACGTGCCGTTCGACCGCGGCGCGGTGGTCTCGCGGATCCACGCCGACGGGGAGGTGCTCTCCACCGAGCACCATGGTGCCGGCACGAAGATGCGCGTGCGGGTACCGGCCGCTCTTGCCGGGGAACTCGCCGAATTCAACGGCGAGGCCGGGTAGCGCTCAGATCCGCCGCATCACGGTGACGACCTTGCCGAGGACGACGGCATTGTCGCCAGGGATCGGGTCGAACAGCGGGTTGTGCGGCATCAGCCAGACGTGGCCGTCGGCCCGTTTGAAGGTCTTCACGGTCGCTTCGCCGTCAATCATTGCGGCGACGATGTCACCGTTGTCGGCCACGTTCTGCTGCCGGATGACGACCCAGTCGCCGTCGCAGATGGCCGCGTCGACCATGGATTCCCCGACGACCCGCAGCAGGAAGTGCTCGCCGTCGCCGACGAGTTCGCGCGGCAGCGGGAAGACGTCCTCGACGGCCTCTTCGGCGAGGATCGGGCCACCGGCCGCGATCCGGCCGAGCACTGGCACATAGGTCGGCGCGGGCATGCCCTCGGCCGCGGCACCGCCGGGCGGGGGCTGGTTCCGATCGGCCGCGACGTTGACCGCGCGCGGGCGGTGCGGATCACGCTTGAGCAGGCCCTTCTGCTCCAGCGTGCGCAGTTGGTAGGCGACAGACGAGGTGGACACGAGGCCGACTGCATCACCGATCTCACGGATGCTCGGCGGATACCCGCGGTCGCGGACCGACTTGCGGATCACCGCCAGCACGTCGCGCTGACGTTTGGTCAGCGTCGCCTCGATCTCTCCGGGCGAATCGGTCAGGCCCGACGACGGTGTCTTCTTCCTTGCCATGATTCGTCTCCCTCTTCCTGGATGACCCAACAGTAGCGAATATGTTCGAGGCGATCAAACATTTGTTCGACGTGTTGCGAGACTTTGTCAGACCGGCGTGGTAGAACTTCGAACATAAGTTCATCGAACATACGAACGAGGAGGATGACGATGAGCGCACCGATGATCCACCGCAGCTACCACGCCCCGATCCCGGTTTCGCGCCGGCGCCCGGAGTCGGCCGTGCACGACGGGTTTGACCGTGCCGGTTGCGGTGCGGCCCAGCGCGGCCCGCGCGAGACCCGGTTGCGCGGCCCTCGCGACACGCGGTTGCCGGCGCCCCGTCACAGCCGAGGGACCGAGTGCGGCGGTACCGCGCACCCGCGCTCGCGTCCTCGCCCGCAGACTTCCGCGGCGGCAAGTGCGGAGCGGGTCTACGCCCGTCGGCGTTCTGTGGCGGGCATCCTCGTGGGGGCCGCTCTGGCCGGGATCGTGTGGGTGTTCGCGCTCGTCGGCAGTGACTACGAGGCGGCCTCGGCGCCCGCGCCGGTCGCGACGTCGGTGGTGCACGTCCGGGGCGGTGAAACACTGAATTCGGTGGCCGCGCGAGTCGCGCCCGAGGTGCCGCGACAGGCGGTCATCAACCAGCTGCGCGCACTGAACGGGATGACGACGACGGCGCTGAGCGTCGGTCAAGCGCTGGTCGTACCGGTCTACCGATGAGGGCCGCGGCCGGTGGTGGCGCCACCGGTATTGTTGGGGCATGCGCTGCCCCTTCTGCAAGCACGAAGACACCAAGGTCGTGGACTCGCGCATCGCCGACGAAGGCCAGGCCATCCGCCGCCGGCGCGCGTGCACGGAGTGCGGCCGACGCTTCACTACCGTGGAGAACGCCGTGCTAGCCGTCGTCAAGCGCAACGGTGTCACCGAGCCGTTCAGCCGCGAGAAGGTCATGGTGGGGGTTCGTCGGGCCTGCCAGGGCCGGCAGGTCGACGAGGATGCGCTGGCCCAACTGGCCCAGCAGGTCGAGGACGCGGTGCGGTCGTCGGGATCGGCGGAGATCCCCAGCAACGAGGTCGGGCTGGCCATCCTCGGGCCGCTGCGCGACCTAGATGAGGTTGCCTACCTGCGCTTCGCGTCGGTGTACCGGTCGTTCGAATCGCTCGACGACTTCCAGCGCGAGATCGATCAATTGCAGGCCAACCGCTCCTGACATAGGCCCGCGCCTGTCATGTGAGCGCGCCGTCGGTCAGCTGATCGCACACGTCAGGCGAAGGTGTCGAAAGCCTTCAACACACGCTTCTCGGAGACCGGGTAGGCGGTTCGCAGGCGTTGGGCGTAGAGCCCGACGCGCAATTCCTCGATCATCCAGTGCGCGTACTCGTTGAATGCCTCGCGCCTGGTCTCGGGCAATTGCTGGAGCCGCAGGTTCCACCGCTCCACGACGCGGTCGATGGCGGCGGTCGCGTCTCGGTCGGCGGCGGTCTCGAGGACTTCGAGCCGGTGTGCGGCGGCGTCGAGGTACCGCGGGATCTCGACGAGGTGGGCTGTCGGGGTGGCCCCGATGAACCCGTCGAAGACGAGGTCGGAGAGTTGTTCGGCGACATCGTCGGCGGCGAACGTGCCGGTGCGGGCGTCGACTGCCGCGTGTACGTCGGGTAGGTGCGCGAACACCGCGAGTGCGGCGGCGAAGACCATCGGTGCCTGTTCGGCGATTCGGGGGGCGAATTGCTCGCGCAGGGCGGCGAAACCGGCGGGGCTCCGTAGTGCCGCGGTGTGCTTGGGGCCGACCGTGTCGCGGATAGCGCGCCTGGTGCAATCGGCTAGGAGGGAGTCCAGCGACTCATACGGCTGCTGGCTGAGTGCGAGCCGTTGCGCGGGCGAGAGCCCCGAGACGATCGCCCGTCCCAGCGGCTGGATCTGGGCGGCGAGGAGGACCAACGTGGCGGAGTGCAGGGCTGCATCGCGGGTCGCGGCTGTCGCGAAGAGGTGAGTCGCGACTGTCTTCTCGTCGACCACCGCCAAGCCGGGGTACCGGGTCACCTGCTGACCCGCGATCTGCGCGGTGACGGAATCGCGCAGGTCGCCGAACGTGTCGGTGGTCCACGCCGAGGACTGGATGGGTGCGGGCGCGTCGGGGGTGGGGGTGCTCGGGCGGTCGGGGCGCTGCAATCGGGCCAGTGACCGGCTGCTGGCCAGGATCGTGCCACGGTCGTCGACGATGGCGAAGTTCATTTTCAGGTGGTCCTCGACCCGGTCCAGATCGAACAAGTCGGGGGAGATGCTCGTGCGGGTCAGTGCCGAGAGCTCGCGCGCCAAACCGCTCAGCAGCGGCTCGCTGCGGGGGGTGAGCCGTGCGAGGGCCGCCTGGGCGAACCGCGCGGCTGGCGACGCCAGCTTGCGGGTCTGCTTGGGCAGTGTCTTGATCAGGGCGACCGCCAGGTCTTCCCGCATCCCTGGAACCGACCAGTCGAATCCGACCGGACGCACGTGGTCGACGAGATCGCGCGGGATCTCGACTGTCACCCCGTCGTCGGGATCACCCGGTGCGAACTTGTACCGCAGAGCCAGGCGGAGTTCGCCCTGCGCCCACCAGCCGGGATAGTCGGTGTCGGACACGCCCGACGATGCGACGACGTCCTCGGCCCGCAGGTCGAGCAGCTCCGGATTCGACGCGGATTCGCGCTTC
This sequence comes from uncultured Gordonia sp., assembly GCA_964630585.1. Taxonomy (GTDB): domain Bacteria; phylum Actinomycetota; class Actinomycetes; order Mycobacteriales; family Mycobacteriaceae; genus Gordonia. The sequence continues at coordinate 4,147 of CAZVVS010000221.1, read as the reverse complement.
CACCACGAGTCGAAGTGCCTCGCGGACACAACGGTGGCCGGGACGCGCGCGTCGTAGAACTCGAAGAGTTGCTCGGCGCTGATGACGAGGTCGCGCCGCCGCGCCCGGCTCTCCACCTCGGCGGCGTCGTCGAGCAGGGCCCGGTTGCGGATGAAGAAGGCGTGTTTGCCCTGCCAGTCCCCGTCGACGAGCGCATGGCGCAGAAACATCTCGCGGCACAGCAGCGGATCGATGGCGGTGTAGGTGACCCGGCGCGACGCCGCCAGCGTCACGCCGAACAGGGTGACCCGCTCATACGCCATCGTGGCACCGCGCCGCGACGACCAGTGCGGCTCGCTGTAGGAGCGCTTGCACAGGTCGCCGGCTAGGCGCTCGGCCCAAGCCGGATCGATGCGGGCGGCGGTGCTCGCGTAGGTGCGGGTCGTCTCGATCAGTTCGGCGGCCATGAGGAACGCCGGCGGCTTCTTCGCCAACGGCGAAGAGGGGAAGATCATCAGCGACGTGTTGCGCGCCCCGAGGTACTCCTTGGAGTCCGACTTGCGCGCGGCGATGTTCGAGAAGAGGCCCGAGAGGATGGCCTGGTGGACCGCGTCGGCGTCACGCTCACCACTGCTTTTGGCCGTCCAACCCAGATCCTTGACGGTGCGCTGTAGCTGACGGTGCAGGTCACGCCACTCCCGCAGCCGCGTCCAGTGCAGGAATTCGCGCTCGCACTGCCGCCGGAACTGGTTGCCCGACAGTTCCGCGCGCATTTCCTCGGCGTAGTCCCAAAGGTTGAGCAGGGCCAGGAAATCCGACCCGGGCTCGTCGAACCGGCGGTGCGCCTCGTCGGCGGCCTCCCGCTTGTCCGCCGGACGCAACCGCACGTCGGGGATGGATAGGGCCGCGGCGACCACCAGGACGTCGGCCGTGCAGCCGAGCTCGTGCGCGGTGACGAGCATGCGCGCGGGGCGCGGGTCGATCGGTAGGCGGGCAAGGGACTTCCCGACGGCGGTGAGCTTCGGCGGACCGTCGGGGCGGGAGGCGATCGCGCCCAGTTCGCCGAGTTCGGCGAGACCGTCGGCGATCGCCCGGGGCGACGGGGGCGACACGAACCCGAATTCGGCGATGTCGCCCAAGCGCAGCGACACCATGGACAGGATGACGCCGGCGAGGTTCGCGCGCAGGATCTCCGGGTCGGTGTAGGGGTCTCGGGTGTCGAAGTCGGCCTCGTCGTAGAGCCGGATGCAGATGCCGGCCGCGACGCGTCCACAGCGCCCCGCCCGCTGCCGTGCGCTGGCCTGCGACACCGGTTCGATCGGCAGGCGGGTGACCTTGGTCCGCGGTGAGTATCGGGAGATGCGTGCGGTACCCGTGTCGACGACGTAGCGGATGCCGGGCACCGTCAGCGATGTCTCGGCGACGTTGGTCGCCAGCACGATGCGACGTCCATTGGACGGGGTGAACACGCGCCGCTGCTCGCCGATGGACAGTCGGGCGTACAGCGGGACGATCTCGGCGCCCGAAGCCTCTCGGTGTGCCAACGCCTTTGCAGTGTCGCGGATATCGCGCTCGGTGGGCAAAAAGACCAGGATATCGCCGCTGGCTCCGCTCCATAGTTCCGACACGGCCGCGTCGATCGAGGCGGTCTGCTCGGCACCGGTCTCGGGTGGGCGGTATCGCAACTCGACCGGGTACGTCCGACCGGACACCTCGATGATCGGCACGGTGTCCGTGGCGGTGGCGAAGTGGCGGGCGAACCGTTCGGGCTCGATGGTGGCCGAGGTGATGATCACCTTCAGGTCGGGGCGGCGGGGGAGCAGGCGTTTGAGGAAGCCCAGGATGAAGTCGATGTTGAGGCTGCGCTCGTGCGCCTCGTCGATGATGAGCGTGTCGTAGGCGCGCAGCATCGGATCGTTTGCGATCTCGCGCAACAGGATGCCGTCGGTCATCACTTTGACCAGCGTGGAGGGCGAAACGCGGTCGGAAAAGCGCACGCAGTAGCCCACGGCCTCGCCGAGTTCGGTGCCGGTCTCGTCGGCGATGCGCTGCGCCACCGAGGTGGCGGCTATCCGGCGGGGCTGGGTGTGGCCGATCATCCCGTTGATGCCGCGCCCGGCGGCCAGGCAGATCTTCGGCAGCTGTGTCGTCTTGCCCGATCCGGTCTCGCCGGCGACGACGATCACCTGGTGGTCGAGCAGCGCCCGCGTGATCTCGTCGCGGCACCCGCTGACCGGCAGGTCGTCGGGAAACGTGATCGTCGGCAGGTGTGCGCGCCGGGCCTCGATCAGTGCGGGATCGGCGCCGCGCGAGCGGTTTGGGCGGGACGGCGACATGATCGTCCAGACTACGTGCCACGGTTGCGCCCGAGCGCGGCTGTCGAGACCGTGGTCCGGTTGCAGCACCGTTTTCCGCGTCCTCCATCATGGTTCTATGACCTATTCGCTATGGCACGGCTTCGCCGACATGGGCGCCGTCGTCGATAAGGGCCCCTTCGTCCTCACCCGCGGTGAGGGCGCCTACGTCTTCGATGCCGACGACAACCGATACCTCGACGCGACGGCCGGGCTGTGGTTCGCCAACATCGGCCACGGCCGTGCCGAGGTCGGCGAGGCGGTCGCCGCTCAACTGTCGCGGCTGGCCCACTTCTCCGGCTTCGGCGACCACGCCGCCGACGTGTCGATCGCACTCGCGGAGCGGCTGGCGGCGCTGGCGCCGGTGCCCGACAGCAAGGTCTTCTTCACCTCGGGTGGCAGCGATTCGGTCGACACAGCGGCCAAGCTCGCGCGCCGCTACTGGCACGAGGTCGGACGACCGGGCAAGACGGTCATGGTCGGGCGTTCCAAGGCCTATCACGGTATGCATGCGGCCGGCACGTCGCTGGCGGGCATCCCGGCCAACGGCGAGGGCTATGGCGAGCTGGTGGTCGACGTCGAGACGATCAATTGGGACGACGCCAAGAGTTTGCTCGGTTTGATCGAGCGCATCGGCGAAGACCGGATCGCCGCCTTCTTCTGCGAGCCGATCATCGGTGCCGGCGGGATCTACTTGCCGCCGGACGGCTACCTGGAGGAGGTTCGCGGGATCTGCCGCGACCACGACATCCTGTTCGTCGCCGACGAGGTGGTCACCGGGTTCGGCCGCATCGGCGGGGGGGCGTGGTTCGCGTCGTCGCGCTTCGGCCTGGAGCCGGACATGGTCACCACGGCCAAGGGCTTGACCTCGGGCTATCTGCCGATGGGGGCGGTGCTCATCTCACCGCATCTGGCCGAGCCGTTCTTCTCCGGCGGTGTGTGGTGGCGCCACGGCTACACCTACGGCAGCCACGCCGGTGCTGCAGCCGCGGCGATGGCGAACCTGGACATCCTGGAGCGGGAGAACCTGCTCGAGCGTGCCGGGGCGCTGGAGGCCGAACTGGCGACCGCGTTCACGCCGCTGGTTGACCTCGACGCCGTTTCGGAGGTGCGCACCGGGCTCGGTGCGGTCACCGCCGTCCAACTAGCCGACCCGGCGCTGGCCCCGACGGCGGTCGCGGCGCTGCGCCGCGCCGGGGTGGTGACCAGGGCCGCCGGGCAGGGTGCCCTGCAGGTCTCGCCGTCGTTTGTGATGACCAGCGAGCAGGTGACCGACCTGGCCGACCACTTCGGCGGGGTGCTGGAGCAGCTGTAGCTAGCTCAGTGCGCTCTTGGCCGTGAGGGCGGCGGCGACACCGTTGACGGTCGCGGCGACTTTGACGGCCTCCCAGACCTGCTCCTTGGTGAGGCCGGCCTTGCGCACCACGTCGGCATGCGCCGCGGTGCAGTCATGGCAGCCGTTGATGGTCGAGACGGCCAGGCTCCACAGCTCGAAGTCGACCTTCTCCACGCCGGGGTTGCCGATGATGTTCATCCGCAAGCCCATCCGGACCTGCTCGTAGTCGGCGCCCAGGAAGCTCTTGGCTCGGTAGGCGACGTTGTTCATGCCCATGATCGATGCGGCACCGAGCGCGGCGTTGTACGCGTCGGCCGACAGGACGTCGGCTGCCTCGGCGCTGATCTCGGCGATCACCGTCGAGTTACCGGTCGCAACCGCGCTGGCCAGGAAGGTGCCCCACAGCTGCTGCTCGTTCAGTTCGGTGGTGCGGCTCAGCGACCCGAGGTTGAGCTTGAGGTCCTTGGCGTACTCGGGC